>NZ_JBYSXL010000023.1:0-59602 GCF_058782155.1 Methylobacterium sp. FW306-05-D | reverse complement strand
CCCCCCGCCCGCGCCCATCCCCCTGCCGGTGGAGCCCTGCGACTACCGCACCCTGTCCGAGCCGGTGCGGGCACGCTTCGCCAAGCTGAAGAGCCGCGACGTCGCCCTCAGCGTCGAGGGTCTCGGCAAGGTCTTCCGCGCCTCCGGCGGCGGCCAGACCACCGCCCTGCGCGGCATCGACCTCGTCACCCACCGGCGTGAATTTCTCTGCGTCGTCGGCCCCTCCGGCTGCGGCAAGTCCACGTTCGTGCGCATCCTCGCCGGTCTGGAGACGGCGAGTTCCGGCGTGGTCCGGGTCGGCGGCGTGCCGGTCTCGGGGCCCGGCGCCGACCGCGGCATGGTCTTCCAGGGCTACACGCTGTTCCCCTGGCTCAGCGTCCTGCGCAACGTCGCCTTCGGCCTGGAGGAGAACGGCACGCCCCGGCGGGAGGCCGAGCGCGAGGCCCGGCAATGGCTGGCGCTGATCGGGCTCGAGGCCTTCGCCGAGGCCTTCCCGCACCAGCTCTCGGGGGGCATGAAGCAGCGGGTCGCCATCGCGCGGGCGCTCGCGACCCGCCCGCGCATCCTGCTCATGGACGAGCCGTTCTCGGCCCTCGACACCCAGTCGCGGGCGCGGATGCAGGCCTACCTCATCGAGATCTGGCGCAAGATCGACATCACCATCGTGTTCATCACCCACGACCTCGACGAGGCCGTGTACCTCGCCGACCGCATCCTGGTGCTGAAGGCGCATCCGGGCGAGGTGGCCGAGCTGATTGAGGTGCCGGTGCCCCGGCCGCGCAGCCCGGACCAGATGCTGGGGCCGGAATTCCGCGCCACCCGCGCTCGGCTCGACGCGCTGATCCACCCGCCCCGGGACGAGGCCGAGGCCGACGAGCCCGCCGCCACGGCCCTCGTCACCCGCATGGCGCCGGCCGGCGACGAGGTCGAGTGATGGCGGCCGCCCCCCTGCTCTGGGCCGAGCGCACCTGGGAGGAGATTCCCGCCGATCTGGCGGCGGCGTCGCGGGCCGCGATCCTGCCGGTGGGCGCCACCGAGCAGCACGGCCCCCATCTCGGCTGCGGCATGGATTTCGTGCTGGCCGAGCGCCTCGCCCAAGCGGTGTCGGCGCGGACCCGCGTGCCGGTGCTGCCGACGCTGCCCTATGGCTGCTCCCTCGGCCACAGCCGGCGCTGGCCCGGGACGATCACCCTCGATCCCCTCGTGATGACCCAGCTCGTCACGCAGATCGGCACGTCCGCCTATCATTCGGGCGTGCGGCGGCTGTTCCTGGTCAACGCCCACGTCACCAACGCCGCGCCCCTGCGCTGCGCCCTGGAGATGCTGCGCGCCGCCCACGACGACCTCCTGGTGGCGCTCGTGAATTCGGCGACCGTCAGCGAGCGGGTGCGCGAAGCCCACTTCGCCGATGCCGCGGACTGGCACGCCAACGCCGCCGAGACCGCGCTGATGATGGCGACGGCGCCCGCGCTCGTGCGCCCCGACCGGATCGCCGCGGCGGACGATCCCGACCGGACCGAGGGCCTGGTCTTCGCCCATCCGGTCAACCGCACCAGCCGGAACGGCGTCACCGGCCGTCCGTCGCAGGCGAGCCGCGCCGAGGGCGAGCGCCTGTTCGGCTGGATGGTCGAGGACCTGTCGGAGCTCGTGCGGCGCGGCCTCGCCGAGACCCCGCCCCTCCCCCATCCCTACGACGTTTCCGCGTAAGAGGAGCGAGCCCATGGCTCATACAACCGACATCGACCCCGCCATCGCCGCGCTGCAGGCCGACCTGCGCGGCAAGGGCGTGAAATACGTCATCGGCGCCTATGTCGACATCCACGGTGCCCAGAAGGCCAAGGTGGTGCCCATCGACCACCTGCCCCAGATGGCCGCCGGCTCCGAGCGCTACACCGGCTACGCCCTCGACGGCCTCGGTCAGGCCCCGAACGAGGACGAGCTCGCCTCGGTGCCGGACCTGTCCCAGGTGATCCAGCTGCCCTGGGAGCCGAAGCTCGCCTGGACCCCGGCCGACCTGACCTTCCAGGGCCGGCCCTACCCACTCTCCACCCGCGTGGCGCTGAAATCGGTGCTCGCCGAGGCCGAGGCGATGGGCTTCGGCTTCAACCTCGGCATCGAGTGCGAGATCTTCCTTCTGCGCCAAGCCGCCGACGGCTCTCTGCACACGCCGGTCGCGGACGATAAACTCGTCAAGCCCTGCTACGACGTGCGCGGCTTTACCGACAACTTCGCCTGGCTCGACAAGGTCGCGACCACGATCAACGATCTCGGCTGGGACCTGTATTCGTTCGACCACGAGGATGCGAACGGCCAGTTCGAGTTCGACTTCAACTACGCCGACGCCCTGACCATGTGCGACCGGCTGACCTTCTTCCGCATGATGGCGAAGCACTACGCCAAGGAGGAGGGGCTGGTCGCCACGATGATGCCCAAGCCCTTCGCCGACCGCACCGGCAACGGCGCGCATTTCAACATGTCGCTGTTCGACCGCGAGACCGGCCGCAACGTCTTCGCCTGCGACCCCTCGGACGACCCGCGCGGGCTCGGCCTCACCGAGACCGGCTACCACTTCATCGGCGGCGTGCTGAAGCACGGCCGTGCCCTCTGCGCCGCCTTCGCCCCCACGGTGAACAGCTACAAGCGCCTGGTGCGCCAGGGCGCGATGGCGGGCTTTTCCTGGGCGCCGGTGTTCAACTCCTACGGCTCCAACAACCGCACCAACTCGGTGCGGGTGCCGGCCGGCGGCGGGCGCTGCGAGAGCCGCAACGCGGACGGCGCCGTGAACCCCTACCTCGCCGGCGCTCTGGTGCTCGCCGCCGGCCTGGAGGGCGTGCGCGAGCGGATCGACCCCGGCGCGCCGAACGAGGACAATCTCTACGACCTCAGCGACGCCGAGCGCGAGGCCCGGGGCATCGCCTTCCTGCCACAGACCCTGATGGAGGCGGTGGAGGCCTTCGCGGCCGATCCCCTGGTGGAGCGCACCCTCGGCAAGGGGCTGCGCGACGAGTTCATCCGCTACAAGACCGCCGAATGGCAGGATTATCATCTCACCGTCAGCGCCTGGGAGATCGAGCGCTACAGCCACCTGTTCTAGGCGGCCCTCCGACCCCCGCATCTGCCCGGCCGGGACGACCCGGCCTCGTGAACAGGGCTCACCATCGGCCGGGACGACCCGGCGGACGATTGAGGAACGGGCATGACCACGGCGTCACCGAACACCACGGAAGAGACCATCGCCGAGAACCGGCGACGCTACGAGGCGCTGAAGCGCGCCGGGCAGGACCAAGCGCCCCGCGTCCTGCCGCCGCCCTCGCCCCACGGCCTGCCGCTCCCCGGCGCGGCCCTGCACGTCGAGACGATCCCGGGCGGCTGGTACTGGACGACGCATCTCGCCCGCGGCGAGGCCCTGCGCATCGCCCTCGACCACGGCCCCGCGAGCGTCGCCCTGGTCGCCTGGAGCGCGGCCGATCCCTCCGAGCGGCTGAACACCGCCGACACCGCGAAGGTGCAGTGGACCACCGCCCTGCAGAAGGGCCGGGTGCTGTTCTCCGACATGGGCCGGGTAATGCTGTCGCTGACCGAGGATTCCTGCGGCGCGCACGATTCCCTGGCCGGCGGCTCCAACGCCGCCGCGAACGCCGCGCGCTATCCCGGCGGCCCCCACCGCAACACCCGGGATAACCTCCTCCTCGCCGCCCTGAAGTCCGGGCTCGACCGGCGCGACATCCCCGCGCTGGTCAGCTTCTTCGCCCCGGTCAGCGTCGGCCCGGAAGGGCGACTGGCCTGGAACGAGGCCGGCCGGCGGCGCGGCGACTTCGTCGACCTGCGCGCCGAGATGGACCTCACCGTTACCCTCTCGAACTGTCCCCACCCCCTCGACCCGGCGCCCGACTACGCGCCGAACCCCGTTGCGGTCACCCGCTTCCGGGCACCGCCCGCGGCTGCGGATGACCTCTGCCGCACGGCGACGCCCGAAGCCGCGCGCGGCTTCGAGAACAACGCCCTGGCCGGGCAGTGAGGGAGGACGCAGCATGACCGACACAAACACGCTCCTCGACGTCACCGTCCCGGCCCAGGCCCCCTGGTCCGGCCTCGTGCGCCGGGGCCAGACCCTGCGCATCACCGACACGGACGGCTGCCAGGCGGTCGACACCCTGTTCTACCGCGCCGACGACCTCGGCGAGCGCTACTCCTCCCAGGACACCGTGCGGATGCAGGGGGCGGCCTACGTCACCGTCGGCACGCCCCTCGTCTCCAGCGAGGGCCGGGTGATGGCCCGGGTCACGGCCGATTCCTGCGGACGCCACGACACCTCGGCCGGGGCCTGCTCCTGCGAGAGCAACACCGTCCGCTTCGGGCACGCCACGAAGTACCTGCATGCCTGCCGCGAGAACTTCGCCCTGGAGGTGGTCAAGTACGGCCTCACCAAGCGTGACATCCCGCCGAACATCAACTTCTTCATGAACGTGCCGATCGAGCAGAACGGCGATCTCGCCATCGTCGACGGCGTCTCGGCGCCGGGTGACTACGTCGAGATCACGGCGGAGATGGACGTGATCTGCGTGATCTCGAACTGCCCGCAGATCAACAATCCCTGCAACGGCTTCAACCCGACGCCGATCCGGGTCACGATCCGGGACGCGGGCTGATGTTCGCGAAGATCCTCATCGCCAACCGGGGCGAGATCGCGCGCCGCATCGGGCGCACCTGCCGGCGCCTGGGCATCGCCTCGGTGGCGGTCTATTCCGATGCCGACCGCTTCACCCGCGGCGTGCTGGAGGCCGACGAGGCCGTGCGCCTCGGCCCTGCCCCCGCCGCCGAGAGCTACCTCGACGTCGAGGCGGTGATCGCCGCCTGCCGGGCGACCGGCGCGCAGGCGGTGCATCCGGGCTACGGCTTCCTCTCCGAGAACGTCGCCTTCGCCGAGCGGCTGGCGGCCGAGGGGATCGTCTTCATCGGGCCGAAGCCCGAGCATCTCTCCGCTTTCGGCCTGAAGCACACCGCCCGCGAACTCGCCCGGGCGAGCGGGGTCCCGCTCCTGCCCGGCACCGACCTCCTGCCCGATTGCGCGGCGGCCCTCGCGGCGGCCGAGGCCATCGGCTACCCGGTCATGCTCAAGAGCACGGCGGGCGGCGGCGGCATCGGCATGCGCCTCTGCGCGTCCGCCGCGGACCTGGCCGAGCACTACGCCGCGGTGGAGCGCACGGCGCGCGCCAGCTTCGGCGACGCCCGGGTCTATCTCGAGCGCTTCGTCGGCGCCGCCCGCCACGTGGAGGTGCAGATCTTCGGCGACGGACAGGGCCGCGTGGTGGCGCTCGGCGAGCGCGACTGCTCGCTCCAGCGCCGGAACCAGAAGGTCATCGAGGAGACACCGGCGCCGAACCTGCCGGACGCGGTCCGCGCGCGCCTGCACGCGGCGGCCGTGGCGCTGGGAACCAGCGTCGCCTACGCCTCGGCCGGCACCGTGGAGTTCATCTACGATCCGGTGCGCGAGGATTTCGCCTTCCTCGAAGTCAACACCCGGCTCCAGGTGGAGCATCCGGTCACCGAGGCGGTCTTCGGCATCGATCTCGTCGAATGGATGATCCGCCAGGCCGCCGGCGAGGACGTCATCGGCGCCGCGGGCCCCCTCGTCCCCAAGGGCGCCGCCATGGAGGCGCGGCTCTACGCCGAGATCCCGCACGCCAATTTCGCCCCGAGCGCGGGCCTCCTCACCGAGGTACGCTTCCCCGAAGGCGCCCGGATCGACGGCTGGATCGAGACCGGCACCGAGGTGACGCCGTTCTACGATCCGATGCTCGCCAAGATCATCGTCACCGGGGCCGACCGCCCTGCCGCCCTGGCGGCCCTGCGCGCGGCCCTGGACGGCACGGCGGTCTCAGGCATCGAGACCAACCGCGACTATCTCCGCGCCATCGCGGGCTCCGAGCTCTTTGCCGAGGGCCGCGTCGCTACCACGGCCCTGCGCGACTTCGCCTTCCACCCCCGCAGCGTCGAGGTGCTGCTGCCCGGCGCCCAGTCGAGCCTGCAGGAGCTGCCCGGCCGCCTCGGCCTGTGGCACGTCGGCGTACCCCCGAGCGGCCCCATGGATGCGCGCAGCTTCCGCGAGGCCAATGTCCGGGTCGGCAATCCGCCCGACACCTGCGCCCTCGAACTCACGGTGTCCGGCCCGACCCTGCGCTTTCACGCCGATACCATCGTGGCGGTCTGCGGGGCGCGGATGCCGGTCAAACGCGACGGCATCGAGCAGCCCCATGGGACCGCCTTTCCGGTACGGGCCGGTCAGACCCTGAGCCTTGGGGCGATCGCCGGCCCCGGCCAGCGCAGCTACCTCGCCCTGCGCGGCGGGTTCGCGGCGCCCGTCGTGCTCGGCTCGCGCGCCACCTTCGCCCTCGGCGCCTTCGGCGGCCACGCCACCGGCGTGCTGAAGGCCGGCGACGTGCTGCATCTCGGCGACGCGGACGCGGTCCCGGCCGAGACCCCGGAACCGGCGCCCCTGACGCACGACTGGACCCTCGGCGTCGTCTACGGCCCGCACGGGGCCCCGGACTTCTTCCAGGAGGCGGACATCGCCGACCTGTTCTCGGCCACCTACGAGGTGCACTTCAACTCCGCCCGCACCGGTGTGCGCCTGATGGGGCCGACGCCGCGCTGGGCGCGGGCCGATGGCGGCGAGGCCGGCCTGCATCCCTCCAATCTGCACGACAACGCCTACGCCATCGGCGCCATCGACTTCACCGGCGACATGCCGATCCTGCTCGGGCCCGACGGCCCCAGCCTCGGCGGCTTCGTCTGCCCGGCGGTGATCGCGCGCGACGAACTCTGGAAGATGGGCCAGCTGCGCCCGGGCGACCGGGTGCGCTTCGCGCCCGCGGAACGCCCCGAGGACGACGCGCTGTCGCCCACGGACCCACCCGTCGCCCCGGTCGCGCCGGCGATCCGCCGCGGCTCGCCGATCCTGGCCCGCGACGAATCCGGTCCCGTCCCGGTGGCCTATCGCCGCGAGGGCGACGACAACCTCCTGGTCGAGTACGGCCCGATGGCGCTCGACATCGGCATCCGGCTGCGCGTCCACCTCCTCGCGCAGGCGGTGGCCGAGGCGCGGCTCGCCGGCCTCATCGACCTCACGCCCGGCATCCGCTCGCTGCAGATCCACTACGACGGCGCGGCCCTGCCCCGGAGCCGCCTCCTCGGCACCCTGCGGGAGATCGAGGCCGGCCTGCCCCGCGCGGAGGACGTCACGGTCGCGAGCCGGACTGTCCACCTGCCCCTGTCCTGGAACGACCCGCAGGCAGCCCTCGCCATGCGCAAGTACCAGGAACTGGTCCGCCCGAACGCACCCTGGTGCCCCTCGAACATCGAGTTCATCCGCCGGATCAACGGGCTCGACGACGAGCAGGCGGTGCGGGACATCATCTTCGACGCCCAGTACCTCGTCATGGGCCTCGGCGACGTCTATCTCGGGGCGCCGGTGGCGACGCCGGTGGACCCGCGCCATCGCCTCGTGACGACGAAGTACAACCCCGCCCGCACCTGGACGCCCGAGAACGCCGTCGGCATCGGTGGCGCCTACATGTGCATTTACGGCATGGAAGGGCCGGGCGGGTACCAGCTCTTCGGGCGCACCATCCAGATGTGGAACACCTGGCGCACGACCCGCGAATTCACGCCCGGCCATCCCTGGCTCCTGCGCCCCTTCGATCGCATCCGGTTCTTCCCCGTCGATCCGGCCGAACTGACGGAGGCGCGCGCCGCCTTCCCGCACGGGGCCTATCCGGTGCGGATTGAGGACGGGACCTTCTCCTACGCCGCCCATCGCTCGGAACTCGCGGCGCACGCCCCGGAGATCCAGGCGGCCAAGGCGCGCCAGCAGACGGCCTACGAGGCCGAGCGCCAGCGCTGGAAGGCGGAAGGGCTCGACAGCTTCGTGGCCGAGGAGGCGATCTCGGACGGCACGGAGGATGCTGTGCCCGCCGGCTGCGTCGGCGTGCCGACCACGGTGCCGGGCAACGTCTGGAAGCTGCTGGTCGCCCCCGGCGACCGGGTCGCCGCGGGGGAGACCGTGGCGATCCTGGAATCGATGAAGATGGAAATCGCCGTCGCCGCCCCGGCGGCGGGTGTGGTGCGGGAGATCCGCGCCCAGCCCGGCCGGACCTTGCGCGGCGGCGACCTTGTCGCGGTGATCGAGGAGACCTGAACCCATGCTGCCCACGATCCTGGACATCCCGAGCCTGCGCGCGGCCTTCGCCGACGGCCGCCTCGACCCGGTCGGCCTCGCCGAGATCGTCGCCGAACGGATGGCGGCCTCGCCGGACCCGGCGGTCTTCATCACGCCGGTGTCGCGCACCGACCTCGTCGCGGCGGCCCACGCCCTGGTGGCGGCGCATCCGGAGCCGAATTCCCTGCCCCTCTGGGGCCTGCCCTTCGCCGTGAAGGACAACATCGACGTGGCGGGCCTGCCCACCACCGCCGCCTGCCCGGCCTTCGCCTATACGCCGGAGCGGGACGCCGAGGTGGTGGCCCGCCTCAAGGCGGCGGGGGCGCTCGTGACCGGCAAGACCAACCTCGACCAGTTCGCCACCGGCCTCAACGGCACCCGTTCGCCCTACGGCGCCCCACGCAGCGTGTTCAACGCCGACTACGTCTCCGGCGGGTCGAGTTCCGGCTCGGCCGTGGCCGTGGCGGCCGGGCTCGCCTGCTTCAGCCTCGGCACCGACACCGCCGGCTCGGGCCGCGTGCCGGCGGCCTTCAACAACCTCGTCGGGATCAAGCCGACGCCGGGAGCGCTGAGCACCACGGGCCTCGTGCCGGCCTGCCGCAGCCTCGATTGCATCACGGTCTTCGCCAGCACCGTCGGCGACGGCATCGCCGTGCGCCGGATCGCCGAGGGCTTCGACCCGGCCGATCCCTATTCGCGCCCGGTGGTCCCGCATCCGCTGCCGGCGGCGGGCCTGCGCTTCGGCGTGCTCGCTCCGACCGAGCGCGAGTTCTACGGCGATACCGAGACGGCGGCTCTCTACGACGCCGCCATCGCCCGGCTGGAGCGCCTCGGCGGCGTCGCGGTGCCGTTCGACTACGCGCCCTTCCGCGAGATTGCCGCCCTGCTCTACGACGGCCCCTGGGTCGCCGAGCGGCTGGCGGCCATCGAGGCGTTCCATGCCGACCACGCCGCCGCGATGGACCCGAGCGTGCGCGCCATCACCGAATCGGCGCGCGGCTACAGCGCCGTCGATGCCTTCCGGGGCCGCTACGCCTTCGAGGCGTGCAAGCGCCGGACCGACACGATCCTGGCCGAGATCGACGTCCTGCTGCTGCCGACCGCGCCGACCACCTACTCGGTCGCCGAGATGGCGGCGGAGCCCATCGTCCGGAACAGCCATTTCGGCCGCTACACCAACTTCGCCAACCTGCTCGGGATGGCCGCCATCGCGGTCCCGGCCGGGTTCCGTCGGGACGGCCTGCCGGCCGGCGTGATGCTGGTCGGCCCCGGCTTCAGCGACGAGGCCCTGGCACCCTGGGCCGATGCCCTGCATCGCGCCCTCGGCGCAGGCATGGGCGTCGACCGCGACCGCGTCCTGCCGGAGGAAAGCCGGGTCGCCCCCGCCGCCTCCGGGCAGATCCCCCTGGTGGTGGTCGGCGCCCATCTCACCGGACTGCCTCTCAACCACCAGCTCCATGACCTCGGGGCGACCTTCCTGCGCGCGACCCGGACGGCCCCGGATTACCGGCTCTACGCCCTGCCCGGCACGGTGCCGCCGAAGCCCGGCCTCGTGCGCGAGCCCGGATTCGAGGGACCCGGCCTGGAGGTGGAGGTCTGGGGCCTCGACCCCGCGGCCTTCGGGCGCTTCACCGCCGCGATCCCCGCACCCCTCGGCATCGGCAAGATCGCGCTCGCCGACGGCGAGCCCGTCTCGGGCTTCCTGTGCGAGGCCCATGCGGTCGCGGGCGCGCCGGAGATCACGCATCACGGGGGCTGGCGCGCCTACCTCGCCGCAGGCCGCGCCTGAGGCGGACCCGGCCGCCCTTGCGAGGGCCGGCGGGCTTGCCCTAAACCCCGGGCTCGGCAGGCCCTGAGCCGGCCTCGAAGAGGAACCGGGTTTGCCGCGCACCCTACGCTGTCGCCTCGACGCCTTCAGCCAGATCGAGGCGGACGGGACCCCGGACACGTGGCGCGCGACCGGGTCCGACCCGCATTTCCGGCTCTGGCCGCCGGAGGGACGCCGGCGCCATCGCGGCGGCTGGGTGCGCCTGCGCGCCGACCTCACGGCGCTGGACCGGAGCAAGCTCGTCCCGATCCTCTACGTTGACGACGGCAAGGGGTTTCGCGAGACGCTGACCATTCCGCTGGAGGCCGATGCCGCCGGCATCGACAACCTCGTGCACCTGCCCCGCAGGGTCCGGGGCTTGCGCCTCGACCCGATGAGCGGCGCCGGGCGCTTCCGCCTCGGCGAGGTCTCGCTGACCTATCTCGGCCCGGTCGGCGCCGTGGCCGAGACCGCCCGCCGCCTCCTGGACACGCTGCCCGAAGCGGAGCGCGCGCCGGCCCGCCTCCTCGCGCGTCTCCGCGCCGCCTGGCGCGCGAAGGGCGCCGCCGAACTCTGGCGGGAGTTCCGGGCGAGTGCCCGGCCGCGCCCGGTCCCGGCCTCCTACACGGCCTGGATCGACAAGGTCGAGACGCCATCCCGACTCAGCGTCGCGGCGATGCGCGCCGAGATCGAGGGCTTTCGCCTGCGCCCGCGCATCTCCATCGTCATGCCGGTCTACCAGACCCCGCGGCGCTGGCTGGAAGCCGCCATCGCCTCGGTCCAGGCCCAGGCCTATCCCGACTGGGAACTCTGCCTCTGCGACGACAACTCGCCGGACCCGCGGATCTGGCCGCTGCTCCAGGCCTTCGCGGCCCAGGACCCGCGGATCAAGCTGCACCGCCGCACTGCGAACGGGCGCATCTCGGCTGCCTCGAACGACGCCATGGCGCTGGCGACCGGCCGCTACATGACCCTGATGGACCACGACGACGTGATCCCGGACAACGCGCTCTACGAGTTCGTCCGCGTGCTGAACGCCGACGAGACCGTCGATTTCATCTATTCCGACGAGGACAAGATCTCCGTCGACGGGGTGCGCTACGACCCGTTCTTCAAGCCGGACTGGTCGCCCGAAGCCCTCGAAGCCTGCATGTACACCGCCCACCTGGCGCTCTACCGCATGGACATCGTGGCGCGGATCGGCGGCTTTCGCGACGAATGCAACGGGGCGCAGGATTACGACTTCGCCCTGCGCTACACCGAGCACGTCCGCAACGTCGTCCACGTGCCGAAGGTGCTCTACCACTGGCGCGCGATTCCCGGCTCCACCGCCCAGACCATGGACAACAAGGACTACGTCGTCGCCGCGGCGATCCGCGGCCTCGAGGACCGGGCCCGGCGCACCGGCGAACTCGACTTCGCCCGCTCCAGCCCCTTCAAGGGCTGCTTCGAGATGCGGCGCAAGCTGACCGAGCGTCCCCGCATCTCCCTGGTGATCCCCACCGCCGGGCGCGACAGCACCGTCGGCGGCCGGACCGTGGATCTCCTGGCCGCCTGCCTCGACAGCGTGGCCGCCCGCAGCACCTATCCCGACCTCGAGTTCGTGGTGGTCGACAACGGCGACCTGCGCCCCGGCACCGAGGCGGCCCTGGCCCGCCACGGCGCCCGGCGCGTCACCTGGTCCGAGCCGGTCTTCAACGTGGCCGCCAAGATGAACCTCGGCGCGGCCGCGGCCAGCGGCACGGTGCTGGTCTTCCTCAACGACGACATCGCCGTCATCACCCCCGACTGGATCGAGGCGATGCTGGCCCAACTGCAGATCCCCGGCGTCGGCGCCGTCGGCCCCAAGCTCCTGTTCGAGACCGGCGAGATCCAGCATGCCGGCGTCTCGATCGTGGACGCGACCCCCGACCATGTCCGCCGCGGCTATCCGGGCGACGATCCCGGGCACTACTTCTCCACGGTGGGCAGCCGCAACTATCTCGCGGTGACGGGCGCCTGCGTGATGGTGCGCCGGGCCGACTTCGAGGCCATCGGCGGCTTCGATGCGGGCTTCGCGGTCAATTACAACGACGTCGATCTGTGCCTTCGGCTGCGCGAGCGCGGCCTGCGCAGCGTCTACTGCGCTCAGGCCAGCCTCTACCACTACGAGAGCCGCAACCGGGCCCGCACGGTCGACCCGGCCGAGCACCAGCGCTTCCGCGATCGCTGGGCGGCGAAACTGCCCCGCGATCCCTATTACGGCGAGTGGTTCGAGGCCCTGCCCCCGACCTTCGAACTCGACCCGGCGCGCTTCTGAGCCTTCGCGGGCAGCGAAGGCTGGATCGGAAAACTCCGAATTGCGAACAGCTCCAAGGTAGGATCATTGTCCCGGCTCGCGAACGGGGCGGAATCGGTCGATGCCGGCAGGGGCGTTCATGGGTGGGGAGGCGACGGTCGTGCTGACCGCGATCCTGCTCGTCCTGTGCATGGGCCTCTGGGCCAGCGGGCTCATCGCCGAGATCATCACCGCGATGCTGTTCTTCGCCGGGGCGATGCTGTTTCGCCTCGCGCCTCCCGCGACGGTGTTCTCGGGCTTCGCCTCCTCGGCCTTCTGGCTCGTCCTCAGCGGGATGGTGGTGGGCCTCGCGATGACACGCTCGGGCCTCGGCGACCGCCTGGCGCGAAGCCTGTCGGGCCGCCTCTCGGCCTCCTACCCGGCCTTCATCGCCGGCATCGTCGCCCTCTCCTTCGCCGTCGCCTTCGTGATGCCGTCCAATCTCGGCCGCATCGCCCTCCTCGTCCCCGTGGTGCTCGCCCTCTGCGACGCCTTCGGCCTCGAGAGCGGGCGCCCGGGCCGGCACGGGTCCGTTCTGGCGGTGGGGCTCGCCACGCCGATCCTCTCGGCCGCGATCCTGCCCGCCAACGTGCCGAATCTTGTGATGGCCGGCACCGCCGAGACTCAGTACGGCCTCCACATCGCCTACCTGCCCTACCTGCTGCTGCACGCGCCGGTGCTGGCCCTGGTGAAGGGCGCCCTGCTCGTGCTGGCGATCCTGTGGCTGTTTCCCGACCGGCTCGATCACGGCGAGAACGGGGCGGCGCTGGCGAAGGAACCCCTGCGGCCCGAGGCCCGGCGCCTCGCCGTGATCCTGGCCGGCACCCTCGCCCTCTGGGTCACGGACAGCCTGCACCACATCGCCCCGGCCTGGGTCGGCCTCGTCGCCGCCATCCTCTGCCTGATGCCCCGGATCGGCGTGCTGCCGGCCGAGGCCTTCGGCGCGGTGAATCTGCGCACCTGCTTCTACGTCGCCGCCCTGCTGGGCCTCGTCGCCACGGTGAACGAGACCGGCCTCGGCGCCAGCCTCGGCCACGCCCTCCTCCACGTGGCGCCGCTGACCCCGGACGCGCCGGGCTACAATTTCGGGATTCTGACAGGGCTGGCGGCGATCCTCACGGTCGCCGTCACCGCCAACGGCGCCCCGGCTCTCTACACGGCGCTCGCCGGCGAGATGGCGCGGGCGAGCGGGCTCGACCTCATGGCCGTGGTGATGATCCAGGTCGTGGGCTACTCGACTCTGTTCCTGCCCTATCAGGCCCCGCCGATCGTCCTCGCGCTCGACCTCGGCAAGGTGCCTCTGCGGGCGGCGACGCGGCTCACCCTTGCCACGGGGCTCGCCTCCCTCCTCGTCGTCGCACCCCTGGATTATCTTTGGTGGCGCGCGCTCGGATGGTTGCCATGAGGCCGGAGCGACCGAATGACGATTTGGCGCCTGTGTCGCATGTGCGCTGCGGCAAAGCGGGGTTGCGCATTGGCGCGTGCCCGGTAGCACTTTAGAGACGATCCAAATTTTTCTTGGCGCCCTGTCAAATCCGGGTGCGTCGCCCAGTCGAGGACCTTCAGCACGATGGCTCCAACCGTCCGCCCCACGGTCGCCCAGCCGCTCTCGCCCCATCTCCAGATCTACCGCTGGACCTGGACCATGGCGATGTCGGTGTTCCACCGCATCACCGGCACGGCCCTCTACGGCGGCTCGGCCCTGGTGGCGATCTGGCTCGTGGCCCTCGCCTCGGGCCCGGCCGCCTACGGCACCGTGTCCTGGTTCTTCGGCTCGATCGTCGGCCGCCTGGTGCTGTTCGTCTACACCTGGATCCTGATGCACCACATGCTGGGCGGCTTGCGCCACTTCATCTGGGACCTCGGCTACGGCTTCGACCGCGCCCAGCGCATGGGCCTCGCCCGCGCGACCCTGATCGGCTCCGTCATCCTGACCGTCCTGATCTGGGCCCTCGCCCTGACCCTGCGCTGAGGAGACCGACCGATGGTCGACAACCGCCAGAACACCAACGTCACCATGCGCACCCCCCGTGCCCGGGTGAAGGGCCTCGGGGCCTCGGGCCACGGCGCGGGCCATTTCTGGACCCAGCGCCTAACCGCCGCCGCCAACGCGCCGCTGATGCTGGCCTTCGTGGTCATCGTCGCGCTGATGGCGAACCGGACCTACCCGGAGGCCATCGCGCTGATGTCGCACCCGGTGGTGGCCCTCCTGCTGATCCTCGCCGTCATCTCGGTGACGGCCCATATGAGGATCGGGATGCAGGTCATCATCGAGGACTACGTCCATGACAAGACGCTCAAGCTCCTGAGCCTGCTCGCCAACAATTTCTACGCGGTCGTCGTCGCCGTAGCCTGCCTGTACGCGATCCTGCGCGTCGGCCTCGGCAAGCTCGTCTGACCCGCCCCCCGAACCCGAAGGATCAGCCCATGGCCACCAACGGAACCAACGGCAACGGCGCTCCCGCCTACACGATCAACGACCACACCTTCGACGTGGTGGTGGTGGGCGCCGGCGGCGCGGGCCTTCGCGCCACCGTGGGCTGCTCCCAGGCCGGCCTGCGCACCGCCTGCATCTCGAAGGTGTTCCCCACCCGCTCGCACACCGTGGCGGCGCAGGGCGGCATCTCGGCCTCGCTCGGCAACATGGGCCCGGACGACTGGCGCTGGCACATGTACGACACCGTCAAGGGCTCCGACTGGCTCGGCGACCAGGACGCGATCGAGTACCTCGTGCGCAATGCGCCGGCCGCGGTCTACGAGCTCGAGCACTGGGGCGTGCCCTTCTCCCGCACGGAAGAGGGCAAGATCTACCAGCGCCCCTTCGGCGGCATGACCACCGATTACGGCAAGGGTACCGCCCAGCGCACCTGCGCGGCGGCCGACCGCACCGGCCACGCCATGCTGCACACCCTCTACGGCCAGGCGGTGAAGAACCACACCAACTTCTTCATCGAGTACTTCGCCCTCGACCTGATCATGGACGAGGAGGGCCGCTGCCTCGGCGTCATCGCCATCGACCAGGCCTCCGGCGAGATCCACCGCTTCCGCGCCCAGATGACGATCCTGGCCACCGGCGGCTATGGGCGCTCGTACTTCTCGGCCACCTCCGCCCACACCTGTACCGGTGACGGCAACGCCATGGTGCTGCGCGCCGGCCTGCCCCTGCAGGACATGGAGTTCGTACAGTTCCACCCCACCGGCATCTACGGCGCCGGCTGCCTGATCACCGAGGGCGCCCGGGGCGAGGGCGGCTACCTGACCAATTCCGAGGGCGAGCGCTTCATGGAGCGCTACGCCCCGAGCGCCAAGGACCTCGCCTCGCGCGACGTGGTCTCCCGCTCGATGACCATGGAGATCCGGGCCGGTCGCGGCGTCGGCAAGTCCAACGACCACATCTACCTGCACCTCGACCACCTCGACCCGGCGATCCTGCACCAGCGCCTGCCGGGCATCTCGGAATCCGCCAAGATCTTCGCCGGCGTCGACGTCACCAAGGAGCCGATCCCGGTGCTGCCGACGGTCCATTACAACATGGGCGGCATCCCGACGAACTATCACGGCGAGGTGCTGACCCTGAAGAACGGCAACCCCGACACGGTGGTGCCGGGCCTGATGGCGCTCGGCGAGGCCGCCTGCGTCTCGGTGCACGGGGCCAACCGCCTCGGCTCCAACTCGCTGATCGACCTCGTGGTCTTCGGCCGCGCGGCCGGCCTGCGCTGCGCCGAGATCGTCGAGGCCGGCGCCCGCCAGATGGAGCTGCCGAAGGATTCCGCCGACAAGGCCCTCGGCCGCCTCGACCGCTTCCGCTACGCCAGCGGCGGCACGCCGACGGCGCAGCTGCGGGCCGAGATGCAGAAGACGATGCAGAATAACTGCGCCGTGTTCCGCACCGGCGAGGTTCTGGAAGAGGGCAAGACCCTGATCCACAAGGTCGCCGCCGGCATCCCGGACATCCACGTCAACGACCGCTCGCTGATCTGGAACACCGACCTCCTCGAGACCCTGGAATTCGACAACCTGATCGGTCAGGCCGTCGTCACCATGGAATCGGCCGCCAACCGGAAGGAAAGCCGCGGCGCCCACGCCCGCGAGGACTTCCCGGATCGCGACGACAAGGAGTGGATGAAGCACACGCTGGCCTGGATGGACGACACCTCCAAGCAGGTCAGCATCGATTACCGCCCGGTCCACACCTACACGATGTCGAACGAGATCCAGTACATCGAGCCGAAGGCGCGCGTGTACTGAGGAAACGACTGGTGTCGTTCCCCGGATTGGTTCTCACGAGACGGATTTAGGCACGCCAAACCATGGCTCAGTTCAATCTACCCAAGAACTCTCAGATCACCGAGGGCAAGACCTGGCCTCGGCCGCAGGGGGCCAACAACCTCCAGGAATTCCGGATCTACCGCTGGAATCCCGACGACGGGAAGAACCCGCGCGTCGACGTCTACCAAGTCGATCGGGACGATTGCGGCCCGATGGTCCTCGACGCCCTGCTGTGGATCAAGAGCAAGGTCGACTCGACCCTGGTGTTCCGCCGCTCCTGCCGCGAGGGCATCTGCGGCTCCTGCGCCATGAACATCGAGGGCCAGAACGCGCTGGCCTGCACCATGGGCATCGACGAGTGCCAGGAGCACGCCAAGGGCAAGAAGACCGGCGCGGTGCGGATCTACCCGCTGCCGCACATGCCGGTGCTGAAGGACCTCGTCCCGGATCTCACGAACTTCTTTGCCCAGCACGCCTCGATCGAGCCCTGGCTCCAGACCGAGACGCCGGCGCCCGAGGGCGAGTGGAAGCAGACGCCGGAGGACCGGGCCCAGCTCGACGGCCTCTACGAGTGCATCCTCTGCGCCTGCTGCACCACCTCCTGCCCGAGCTACTGGTGGAACGGCGACCGCTTCCTCGGCCCGGCGGCCCTGCTCCAGGCCTATCGCTGGCTGATCGACAGCCGCGACGAGAACACCGGCGAGCGCCTCGACGCCCTGCACGATCCCTTCCGGCTGTATCGCTGCCACACGATCATGAACTGCGCCAACACCTGCCCGAAGAGCCTGAACCCGGCGAAAGCCATCGCGGAGATCAAGAAGATGATGATCGCCCGCGAGGTCTGAGCCGGACTCCGGTTCGGCGAACCCGATCTCGGCCTCCGCGGTCGAGGCTGGACGAAAGAAGGGGCGCGCGGTCGATCGGACCGCCCGCACCCGGGGCCACCGCCGGCCTACTCGGCCGGCGCGTGGTGGGGCACGTGCACCGCGCCGGGCTCCGCCTCGGGCTGGATGCCCTCGGTGGCGTCCTTGCGGCGGAAGATCCGCATCACCACCACGAAGAACACCGGCACGAACAGCACCGCCAGGATGGTGGCCGAGATCATGCCGCCGAGCACGCCGGTGCCGATCGCCTGCTGGCTCTTCGAGGCGGCGCCGGTGGCGATGGCCAGCGGCACCACGCCGAAGATGAAGGCGAGCGAGGTCATCACGATGGGCCGGAACCGCAGGGCCGAGGCCTCGATGGTGGCGTCGACCAGCGACTTGCCCGGCTTCCACAGGTCCTTGGCGAATTCCACGATCAGGATCGCGTTCTTGGCCGAGAGACCGATGATCGTGATGATGCCGATCTTGAAGTAGACGTCGTTGGGCAGGCCGCGCAGGTACACCGCCGCCACCGAGCCGACGATGCCGAGCGGGATGACGAGCAGCACCGAGAACGGGATCGACCAGCTCTCGTAGAGGGCGGCGAGACACAGGAACACGATCAGGATCGAGAGGCCGAGGAGCAGCGAGGCCTGCGAGCCCGCCTGCTTCTCCTGCAGCGACTGGCCGGTCCAGGCATAGCCGAAGCCCTTCGGCAATTGCTGCATCAGGCGCTCCATCTCGGCGATGGCGTCGCCCGAAGTGTAGCCCGCGGCCGGCTCGCCGGTGAAGCGGACCGACTGGTAGCCGTTGAAGCCGACGATCTGCGAGGGGCCGACGCCCCATTTCAGGTCCGCGAAGGACGACATCGGCACCATCGTGCCCATGGCGTTCTTCACCCCGTAGTTCAGCAGGTCGGGCGCCTGCATGCGCTGCAGCTGTTCCGCCTGGACGTAGACGCGCTGCATCTTGCCCTGGTTGGGGAAGTCGTTGGTGTAGACCGAGCCCAGGTTGACCTGGATGGTGCTGTTGATGTCCTCGAACTTCACCCCGAGGGCGGCGGCCTTCTCGCGGTCGATGATCAGCTCCGCCTGCGGCGTCGGGGACAGGCCCTCGATCTTCATCTTCTGCAGGATGGGGCTCTTCTTGGCGAGGGTCAGCAGCTGCGACTCGGCCGCCGTGAGGGCCGAGTAGCCGCGCTGGGCCCGGTCCTGGAGGCGGAACGAGAAGCCGGCGGCGTTGCCGAGGTTGTCCACCGGCGGCGGCTCCTGCGCGTCGATGATGGCGTCGCGGTAGCCGGCGAGGGCCGCGTTGGTGTCGGCCACCAGGGCGCTGGCGGAATTGGCCGCGTCGCGCTCGCTCCAGGGCTTCAGGGTGACGAAGGCCTGGCTCAGGTTCGGGCCCTGGCCCGAGAACGAGAAGCCGTTCAGCATCGTCACGGTGGCGACCCCGGGCCGGGCCAGGAGATACTGCTCCACCTCGCGCACCGCCGCCTGGGTGCGGTTGAACGAGGCGCCGGGCGGCGTCTGGATGTCGACCGTGAAGAAGCCCTGGTCCTCCACGGGCAGGAAGCCCTCGGGCAGGCGCAGGAAGGCGAAGCCGACCCCGACCAGCAGGGCGAGGTAGACCATCATCACCTTGCCGGAGCGCTTGATCAGCCCGGCGACGCCGCGGCCGTAGCGGGCCGTCTCGCGGTCGACGATCCGGTTGAACCAGCCGAAGAAGCCGCCCTTGGCGTGGCCGTGGCCCTTCTCGATCGGCTTCAGCAGGGTCGCGCAGAGCGCCGGGGTCAGCGACAGGGCGAGGAGCGCCGAGAAGCCGATCGAGGTCACCATCGCGATGGAGAACTGCCGGTAGATGATGCCCACCGAACCGGGGAAGAAGGCCATCGGGATGAACACCGCGACGAGCACCAGGGTGATGCCGATGATGGCGCCGGTGATCTGGCTCATCGCCTTGCGGGTGGCCTCCTTCGGCGGGAGCCCCTCCTCGTTCATGATGCGCTCGACGTTCTCCACCACCACGATGGCGTCGTCGACGAGGATGCCGATGGCCAGCACCATGCCGAACATGGTGAGCACGTTGATCGAGAACCCCGCCAGCAGCATCACCGTGACGGTGCCGAGGAGCGCGATCGGGACGACGATGGTGGGGATCAGGGTGTAGCGGATGTTCTGCAGGAACAGGTACATCACCACGAACACCAGCACCACCGCCTCGACCAGGGTCATCAGGACCTTCTTGATCGAGGCCTGCACCGCCGGGGTGATGTCGTAGGGGATGTCCCACTTCAGGCCGGGCGGGAAGAACTGCGACAGCTCCTCCATCTTGGCGCGGATGGCCTGGGCGGTCTCGAGGGCGTTGCCGTCGGGGGCCAGGGTCACGGAGATGCCCGCCGCCTCGCCGCCGTTGAGGCGGGTGGAGAACTGGTAGGCGTCGCCGCCGAGCTCGATCCGGGACACGTCGCGCAGGCGCACGTTCGAGCCGTCGGAATTCGCCCGCAGCACGATCGCGCCGAAATCCTCCACGGTGTTGAGCTGGCCCTTGACGATGATCGGCGCGAAGACCGGGTGCTTGCTCGGGCTCGGCTGGGCGCCGACCGCGCCGGACGCGATCTGGATGTTCTGGTTGCGGATCGCGTCGGTGACGTCCTCGGGGGTCAATGACAGGCCGCGCAGCTTGTCGGGATCGACCCAGACGCGCAGCGAGCGCTCGGTCGAGTAGAGGGTCGCGCGGCCGACGCCGGGCACGCGGCGGATCTCGTTGATGACGTTGCGGATCAGGAAGTCGCCCAGCCCGATCTCGTCCATCTTCCCGTCGGTGGAGACCAGCGTGATGATGTTGAGCGTCGCCGCCGAGGCCTCCTCGACCAGGATGCCCTGCTGGCGCACCTCCGCCGGCAGGCGGGCTTCGACGCGCTTCAGGCGGTTCTGCACCTCGACGGAGGCCAGCGCCGGGTCGGTGCCGGGCAGGAAGGTCGCGGTGATGTTGATCGAGCCGAAGGAATCGGTGGTCGACTCGAAGCTCATGATGTTGGCCGCCCCGTTCAGCTCATCCTCGATGAGCCGGGTCGTGCCGGTGTAGAGGCTCTCCACCGAGGCGCCCGGGAAGGCGGTGGAGAGGGCGATCGAGGGGGGCGCGATCACGGGATACTGCGCCACCGGCAGCAGGGGCAGGGAGAGCACGCCGCCCAGGATGATGAAGAGGGCGACGACCCAGGCGAAGACCGGCCGGTCGATGAAGAAGCGAGCCATGGGTCAGCGCACCTGCGACACGGGCTTGACCCCGTCGCCCCTGCCGGAGTCGGACTTGCCGGGATCGGATTTGGCGGCCTCCGCCCTGGTCGGATCGCCCTTGGTGGGATCGGCTTTGGGCCGCCCGGCCTTGGGGTCGGCATCGGCGTCAGCGGTGTCGGTGTCGCGCGGCTTCGGCTCGCTGTCGTCGGCGGCCGTCCTGATCTCGACGGTCTTCACCTCCTGGCCGGCGACGATCTTCTGCACGCCCTCCACCACCACGCGGTCGCCGGCCTTCAGGCCGGAGCGGATGATCCACTGGTTGCCGACCACGGAGCCGACCTCCACGGGCTGGAGCATGACCTTGCTGTCCTCGCGCACCACCCAGACCTCGGCCTTGCCGTCGCTGGTCCGCTGGATCGCCTGCTGCGGCACCGCGAGGGCGTCGGTGTCGATGCCCTGCTTGATGCGGGCGCGGACATACATGCCGGGGAAGAGCTCGTCGTGGGGGTTCGGGAACAGCACGCGCAGGGTCACCTGGCCGGTGCTGGGGTCGGCGGTGACATCGGAGAACAGCAGCTTGCCGGCCGAGCCGTAGAGCGAGCCGTCATCCATGATCAGGTGCACGTTGGCGGTGTCGGCCGAGAGGCGCGAGAGCTCGCCGCTGGCCAGATCCCGGCGCAGCTTGGTCAGTTCGCCCACCGACTGGGTGATGTCGACGTAGATCGGGTCGAGCTGCTGGATGGTGGCGAGGTTGGCGGTGCCCCCCTGCTCCACCAGGGTGCCCTCGGTGAGGAGCGCCCGGCCGATGCGGCCCGAGATCGGGGCGCGGACGTCGGTCCAGCTCAGGTTGAGCTTGGCCCGGTCCCTGGCGGCCTTGGCGCCGGCGACCTCGGCCTCCGCCTGCTTCAGGCCCGCATAGGCGCTGTCGTACTGGGCCTGGCTCGCGGTCTGGCGCGAGAGCAGCTGCTCCAGGCGGTCGGCCTGCTGGTTCGCGAGGACCAGCGCGGCTTCCGTCCGGGCGAGCGCCGCCTCGGCGCTCTGCAGCTCGACCTCGAAGGGAGCCGGGTCGATCTTGTAGAGAAGGTCGCCCTCCTTGACCAAGCTGCCCTGCTCGAAGGTCCGCTTCACCACGAGCCCGGCCACGCGCGAGCGCACCTCGGCGATCCGCAGGGGCGCGACGCGGCCGGGCAGGTCCCGCACGTAGGGGATCGGCTGCTCGCGGACGGTCACGATGTTGACCTCGGGCGCCGGTCCCGGGACCGGCCCCGCGGCCTGCTGCTTCTGATTGCAGGCCGAGAGGGCGACCAGGACGACGCCCGCGGCGAGCGCGGTCGGCCGGGCCCCGAACAGGCGGTGGTTGAAAGACGTCACGATCGTGTCGCTCCTGCGAATGTCCGGCGGATGGCCCGCGCATCACGGGCCGGCATCGCCGCGTTCAAGGTCCCGGCCCCTTCGTCACCGCGTGCGGTCGGGGCTTTGGCAAGCGTCGGGCCATGTCGGATGGCCGGTCGCGGGGGTGAGGGTGGCGGGTGCGGCGGTTCGGCCCGCGCCGCGACGGCGTGGGAGGCCCGGACCCGAATCGTCCGATGACGCCTGGGTGGCCGACAATCTGGGCGTTCCGACGACACCGGTTGTATTCGACGCGAGAAAGCGACGTCGAACCCCGCGTCCGCCGGACGGCGGCAGAGGCCTCAAGCCGGGCGGCCGAGCCTGGGTGGACGTTCCAGGGGCGCGAGCGCGCGCGTGGCGAGCCCGGTCAGGATGCGCGGCATCGCCAGGCGATCCGCCCGGAGCTTCGTCACCTGTGGGATGCGCAGGGCCGCGACGCTGCCGTAGCTGTCGTCGAGATCGACCATCGCGCTGGAGACGCGCAGGTTCGGGTCCCGGTTCTCGGGAAGCGCCGCCTGGGACAGGACGGGCTGGCGCTCGAAGCCGTGCGGCACGTCGCCCGCCATCCGCAGCAGGGGTAGGACGGCGCAGACGAGGAGCAGCAGCGCCAGGAACCCGGACGCGACGACCCCGACGGCATGCAGGACCGGACGTGCCGCGCGGGGCGGGGCCGTGTCGTGCCGGCGTGCAGCCGTATCGGCGGCGCTTGCGCTATGAAGGTCTGCGGGTTTCACCGCACCGAGTCTGGGGGCGACCGGGCTTGGCCGCAAGTTCCTGCGGCATCGTGTCAGGGCTCATCCCCCCTCCGGTGCCTCCGCGAAAGCCGTCGGCGGGGGGGCGACCGGCGTTGCCAGGATCACACAGGCCGGCGGGTTCGGTCCCGGCTCGGTTGACCGCCCTGCCCCATCCCGCCAAGGCTCTCGCCCCGACCATGTGCCTCCGGGAATGGCGGGCCGCCGTGCCCGTCCTTGCCGGATCTCGGCTGGAGGACAGACCATGCAGACGCGCCGCGCTCTCGTCGCATCCGCCCTGGCGGCGGCCCTGACCGCATCGACCGGACCGGCCCTCGCCGGAAATCCGTTCGACAGCGGCCCGATCGCCGACTTCATGAACATCTTCAAGGAGCAGGCGATCCCGCGCGAGACCGTCGCCTGGAAGGGCGCGGAGAAGCCCGGCACCATCGTGGTCTCCACGAGCCAGCGCCGGCTCTACTACGTGCTCGGCGGCGGCCAGGCCGTGCGCTACGGCGTCGGCGTCGGACGCCAGGGCTTCTCCTGGTCCGGCGAGAAGCGCGTGACCATGAAGAAGGAATGGCCGGATTGGCGTCCGCCGTCGCAGATGCTGGCGCGCCGGCCCGACCTGCCGCGCTTCATGGCCGGCGGCCAGGACAATCCGCTCGGCGCGCGCGCCCTCTATCTCGGCTCCTCGCTCTATCGGATTCACGGTTCGAACGAGCCCGAGACCATGGGCGCCGCCGTCTCCTCGGGCTGCATCCGCATGACCAACAAGGACGTGGTCGACCTCTACGACCGCGCCAAGGTCGGCACCCGGGTCGTCGTCCGCAACTGAGGCGCCGCTCCGGCGCCTCCTCTCGATCTCCATCCCGCCTCCAGTCGGTCCTCACTGGACCATGACGTGAGGACGGGATGATCTTCGGGGTGGATATCGGCCTGATCGCGGGTCTGTTCGCGGTCGCGGTCGCGGCCGGCTGCGTCGACGCGATCGCGGGCGGCGGCGGCCTCCTGACCCTGCCGGCGCTGCTGCTCTCCGGCCTCGATCCCGTCTCGGCGATCGCCACGAACAAGCTGCAGGGCAGCGCCGGCGCGGTCTCCTCGACCCTCGCCTTCGCCCGCCGCCGCCTGATCCACTGGCCGGACGCCTGGAAGATCGCGGTCAGCGCCGGCTGCGCGTCGGTCGCCGGCGCGCTCTGCGTGAGCCTGCTGCCGCGCGCCGTCCTCGACGCCGCGGTGCCGATCCTGCTGGTGGCCATCGCGATCTACTTCGCCACCGCCAAGCGGATGAGCAACGAGGACGCCGCCGCGCGGATCACCCCGAACTGGTTCGCCCTGACCTGGGCCCCGGCGGTGGGCTTCTACGACGGCGTCTTCGGGCCCGGCGCCGGCGCCTTCTACATGATCGGCTTCGTCACCCTGCTCGGCCTCGGGGTGGTGAAGGGCACCGCCCACACCAAGCTCGCCAACGCGGCGAGCAACCTCGGCAGCCTCGCCCTGTTCGCGCTGGGCGGCCACGTGGTCTGGGCGATCGGCCTGATGATGGCGGTGGGCGCCTTCCTCGGCGCGCAGATCGGCTCGCGCCTCGCGATCCGCATGGGCGCCCGGCTGATCCGGCCGCTCCTCGTCACCATCGCCTGCCTGATGGCCCTGCGCCTCCTCTCCGATCCGGCCAACCCGCTGCGCCGGACGGTGATGGGGCTGTTCGGCGGCTGATCGTCGATCTCGGGGCCGTCCGTGACGACCCGCCATCCGGTTCCCGGTTTCCGGGGGCGATCGGCGGCCGCATCCCGACCGATGGCCTGCGCGAGATCGTCCGGCGCCGCCACCGGGTTCGCGAACCCCGCGACGACGGCCGATCGCGGCCGCCGGGCCCCGGGTTCAGCCCCCCTCAGCGCGGCATGAAGGCCCAGTAGTCGAGGTCGAGGATCACCGACGGGTCGTAGGCGTCGCCGACCTTGTCGGGATAGCCGCCGCAGGGCTGGTTCTTGGTGGCGACCGTGCGCAGGCGCAGCGCCCCGATGTCGCTGCGGCCGGGCAACTCGGCGGTCTCCAGCACCTCGCTCCAGGCGTAGACCGTGTCTCCGGCGAACAGTGGTGCCACGTGGCGGCCGGCATTGATGCCCGCCAGCGCGAAGGCGTTGCCGAGGCCGTTGAAGCTCAGGGCCCGGGCCAGCGAGATGACGACGCCGCCATAGATCAGGCGGCGGCCGAAGCGGGTGTCCTTGGCCGCGTAGCCGTCGAAATGCACCTTGGCGGTGTTCTGGTAGAGGCGCGTGGCGATCTGGTGCTCGGCCTCCTCGACGGTCATGCCGTCGACATGGTCGATGCGCTCGCCGACGACGTAGTCGCCGAAGCGGTGGGGCGAGCCGGCGAGTTCGCAATCGTAGGCGCCCGCGTCGAGGGGCGGCAGGGCGCCGGCGAGGTCGGCCGGGTCCACCACCTTGGCGAAGGTCGGCACGTGCTCCTGGGCGATGACCGCTTCCGGATCGCGCTTCCTCACCAGCACCCAGCGGCAATAGCTGAGCACGGTCTCGCCGTTGGCGTCCGAGCCCGTGGAGCGCACGTAGACCACGCCGGTCTGGCGGTTCGAGCTCTCCTTGAGGCCGATCACCTCGGAGACGGTCGAGAGGGTCTCGCCCGGATAGACCGGGCGGCGGAAGCCGCCCTCCGCATAGCCGAGATTGGCGAGCGCGTTTAGGGAGATGTCCGGCACGGTCTTGCCGAAGACCACGTGGAAGGTCAGCAGGTCGTCGAGCGGGCTCCGCGGATAGCCGATGGCGCGCGCGAAGGCGTCCGAGGACTGCACGGCGAAGCGCGGGCCGTAGAGGGCGGTGTAGAGCGCGACGTCGCCGAGGGTGACCGTGCGGGGCGTGGCGTGGCGGATGGTCTCCCCGAGGCGGTAATCCTCGAAGAAGCGGCCGGGATTGGTCTTCATGACGGTCTCGTCCCCAGGGCGGCGCGGTGGCGCGTCGGTTTTTTGATGTCGGGCGGGCCGTCGTTGCGGCCCGCCCCTTGGGCGCGTGCCGGCTCAGCGCGTGTAGATGGTGGTCTGGGTCGGCACGAATTCATGCAGCAGGCGGCTGGCGAACAGCAGCAGCAGCACGAGCACGATCGGCGACAGGTCGACGCCGCCGAGGTTGGGCAGGATGTTGCGGATCGGGCGCAGCACCGGCTCGGTCAGGCGATAGAGCACCTCGCCGATCTGCGACACGATCGGGTTGCGGACATTCACGACGTTGAACGCCACGAGCCAGCTCAGGACGGCGCTGGCGATCAGGACGTAGATGTAGAGCTGCACGACGGTGTCGAAGAGCCAGATGAAGGCGTTCATGCGCGGAAACGATGTCCTCGTGACCCGCGCCCGCGGGGCGCATCACGCGCACGCAAAGCAGCAGGATTTCTGGAATTGACAGGTCGGCGTGCGCGAGCCTAAAAGGCCGCCACCCCGGAACGGGGCTGTAGCTCAGATGGGAGAGCGCCGCAATCGCACTGCGGAGGTCAGCGGTTCGATCCCGCTCAGCTCCACCAGGTTTCCCCAGCATGCGGGGCCGCCGGTGGTTTTAACCAGACGACCGAGAGGATGCGGCGCCCGCGCGGGCCGCCGCCGCTAGTCCTTGAGCGGGTCGTGGCCCCAGTTCATCAGCGACAGGCGCCAGGGCGAATCCTTCACCTTGGCCCGGTCGTCCGGTCCGCCCTGCTTCAGGTGGCGGTGGACGTAGCCGACGACCTTGGCCATGTGCGCGTAGTCGTCGTCGCTGAGATCGGCCTTCTTGGTGCGCAGGAGTTCGACGATGCGCCGCCCCTCGCGGTGGCCCGTCGCCTCGCCGCCCGCCTTCTTCTGCCCGACCGACTGGCTCTCGTCGGTCTCCAGGAACGCCTCCAGCTTGGCCGGAGTCATGTTCACCGCGTCGTGGAACGCCGTGTAGGTCTCGGCGTGGTCGTCGGCCTTCGCTGCCATGCGGTTCTCTCCCGAAATCTCGGGCGGAAAACCGGGGCGCCGGCCGCGGGGTTCCGACTCCGCGACGGCGCGTCTCCTCAGGCGATGAGCCAGGCCACCCCCATCACGCCGGCCAGGAATATCCCGTACGTCACCAGGACGGCGACGATCTCACGGTGCTGGATGACGATGTTTTCTGAGGCGGACAGCATGGCGGTTTGGCCGGGAGTGAAACGAGATCCTTCTTCTCACGCCCGGCCTAAGAATTCGATGATCGGAACTACGGCTTTGACGAGGAAATTGCCGATGTCTCCCGGCGGCCACAGAGGGCCCGATGGGCCGGGTCAGGCCGGGCGGTCGGCGGGCTGGTCGAACAGGAAGTCGTCGATGGCCGGGATGGTGACGGCGAGGCCCGCACCCGCGCCGTAGCTCGCCTTCGACAGGCGCCAGGGCGACTCGGTCCGGGCCCGGATCGCCTCCGAGGGGCGCAGGCGCCGGGGCGTGCCGTCGGCCCCGATCTCCTCGATCAGCACGAAGCCGTAGACCTGGAGCCGGGCCGCGATCAGCTTGATCTCGCGGTCGCCCGCGGCCACCGAGAGGCTGCCCGTGGCATAGACCGAATCCATCAGGGCGCGCTGCTCGCTGCGCCGGGCCGCGAGGCCGCCGCGCGGCGCCGACGGGGCGGCCGACGGCTGCGGGCGGAGGGCGCGTCGGAAGGGGACCACATTGTCCATCGTCGCCGGAACGCTGCCCATACGCCACTGTCCTCACGCTGCACTCGAAGGGCCGGGCGATCAGCCCGGCACATCCCCTTGATGTCGACGGTTCCGCTTAACGGGCGGCTAACGTTACCGGCCGGGCCCGTCCCGTTTCCGGGCCGCGGCGCGCCGCCCGTGCCGCGCTTGCCGATTCCCCGGGAGGATGGTCTACGGGGTCGGCGGAGGCCGGAGAGGAGCGCGCGGCATGGCATCCATCTTCGAGGCCCACAGCTTCGCGATGATCGCGCATGCGGGCCAGATCGATAAGGGCGGGCAACCCTACATCCGCCACCTGGAGCGGGTCGCCAACGCGGCGGTCGGCCGGGCCGGCCACGCCAAGTCGGTGGACCGCCTCCCCATCGAACCGATGGAGGTGATGCAGGCCGCCATCCTGCACGACGTCCTCGAGGACACCCCGACCACGCCGGTCGCCCTGCGGGCCGAGGGCTTCTCCGACGCCGTGATCGCCATGGTGGTGATGCTGACGAAGCCGGCCGAGCCCCTGCCCTACGGCGAACGGATCTCGACCCTCATCGCCAAACACCATCTCGGGGCGCTGCTGATCAAGATGTCCGACACCGAGGACAATCTCAGTCCCGACCGGACCCTGGCCGACGGAGAGCCCCGGCGCACGCGCTACGCCGAGGCCTTCGAACGCCTGAAGGGGGCCGCCGCCGCCCTCGGCTATACGGGCGGGTAGGCGCGGACACGACGAAGCCCCGCAGCGGGGCTGCGGGGCTCGGAAGCGGGCGCCGGATCGACGCCCGCCCGGTCGACCCATGGGCCAACGATCCGATCTCCGCCGAGAATCACATCTCGGCCGAAAATCACCTCTCAGCCGAGGATCACTTGCCGCTGGGCGCCGCGCCGCTGCCGGTCTCGCCGTTGCCGCCGGTGCTGCCGCCAGGGGCGCCGACCGTCGCGGTGCTCGGACCGCCGGAGGTGCCGGCCGGGGCCATGGTCGAACCGGTCGTGGCCGGCGCGCCCATCCGCTCCATCGACTTCTCGCTGTTGCTCTTCACGCTGCCCGGGTTGTTCATGTTCTGCTCGGTCCCGGTCGCGGTCTGCGCGAAGGCGGTGCCGGTCAGGGCCAGGGCGATGGAGCCGGCGAAGGCAAGGGTCTTGATCGACATGATGGTGTGTCTCCCAGATTTCGTTCTCTGGTCGAGCAACGCGGGTCGGTGATCCATTGTTCAAATTCTTTCTCGAAACCCTACCGGTATCGAGATTGATCTTCTATCTCTTCGCTCGGGATCGGCGCCGGCGCCGATGTCCTTGCGCGCCGTTCCCGGGAGCCGGCGCCGCCGGCCCCCGGCGCGTGCTCAGATGTCGCTCTCGGCCCGGTCGGTGTTCTGCTCGGCCTCGTCGTCGGTGTAGCCCTCGAGCCAGTCGGCGCTGTTCTGCGAACCGGCCGGATAGGGATTGGCGGAATCCGGCTGGCCGGCCTGCTTGGCCGCCTTGCCCTCCGCCATCACCGTCTTTGAAACCACTGCCATGTCGTGCGCTCCCGTATGGACCCTGAGCCTTACCGTAGGGCGCCGCGGGGCGGCGGGGACTCCCGGAATCGCAAAAAAGCCCACCGCGGCGGGGGCCGGGCGGGCTTATGGCGTGCAAGGGGCCGGGCGGATCGGCTCCACCCGATGCCGCCGCTCAGGCGAGCTTCGTGGTGAAGCGGGCGGTGGTCTTGGCGCGGACCTCGTCCTCGGTGACGCCCTCGGCGAGCTCGACCAGGGTCATGCCGTCCTCGCCCTTCTTGTCGATGGTGAAGACGCCGAGATCGGTGATGACCATGTCGACCACGCGGGTGCCGGTGAGCGGCAGGTCGCATTCCGCCAGCAGCTTGGGGCTCTCCGAGCCGTCCTTGCCCTTGGCGGTGTGCTCCATCACCACCACCACCTTCTTGACGCCGGCCACGAGGTCCATGGCGCCGCCCATGCCCTTCACCATCTTGCCGGGGATCATCCAGTTGGCCAGATCGCCGTTCTCGGCCACCTGCATGGCGCCGAGGATCGACAGGTTGATGTGCCCGCCGCGGATCATCCCGAAGGAATCCGAGGACGAGAAGTAGCTGGTGGTCGGCAGCGCGGTGATCGTCTGCTTGCCGGCGTTGATGAGGTCGGCGTCCTCCTCGCCCTCGTAGGGGAAGGGCCCCATGCCGAGCATGCCGTTCTCGGATTGCAGCTGCACCGACATCCCGTCCGGGATGTAGTTCGACACGAGGGTCGGGATACCGATGCCGAGGTTCACGTAGAAGCCGTCCTGCAGCTCCTTCGCGGCGCGCTCCGCCATCTGTTCGCGGGTCCAGGCCATGATGGTTCTCCTTAGCTCGGCTCTCAGACGGCGGCGGCGGGCACGGCGGGCTCGCCGCGCTTGCGGGTGGTGCGCTGCTCGATGCGCTTCTCGCGCACCGGCACGTGGACGATGCGCTTCACGAAGATGCCGGGGGTGACGATGGTGTCGGGATCGATCTCGCCGGGCTGCACCAGGTGCTCGACCTGCGCGACGGTGATCTTCGCGGCGGTGGCCATCATCGGATTGAAGTTCCGCGCGGTCTTCCGGTAGATCAGGTTGCCTTCGGTGTCGCCCTTCCAGGCATGGACGATGGCGAGGTCCGCGAACAGCCCGCGCTCCATCACGTAGTCCTCGCCGTCGAATGCGCGCACGTCCTTGCCCTCGGCGATCAGGGTACCGACGCCGGTCTTGGTGTAGAAGGCCGGGATGCCGGCGCCGCCGGCGCGGATGCGCTCGGCCAGGGTGCCCTGGGGGTTGAACTCGATGGCGAGCTCGCCGCCGAGGTACTGCCGGGCGAATTCCTTGTTCTCGCCCACATAGGACGAGATCATCTTGGCGACCTGGCGGGTCTCGAGGAGCTTGCCGAGGCCGACGCCGTCGATGCCGGCATTGTTCGACACCACGGTGAGGCCCTTCACGCCCGACTCGCGGATCGCGTCGATCAGGGCGTCGGGAATGCCGCAGAGGCCGAAGCCGCCGCACATGATCATCATGTCGTCCTTCAGCACGCCGGCCAGCGCCGCCGTGGCGTCGGGGTAAACCTTCTTCATGGATGCCCTCCAGTGTGGTTCTGTTCTTGGTCGGCGCGACCGTCACGCGAAAGCGGCGTCCTGCCAAGCCCTTGTGGCGATGCGGCGGTTACATTTTGCATGGCACGGTACGCTCGGCCCATGGTCCGAGAGGCCCGTGCCCCGCCTCCGGGCGGCACGCGTCCCGGCCGCCCGGATCGCCGCGCCCCTCTGGACCGTGGATGGCGCGGGCCGCCCGGACCGCCCCGGGGAGACAAGCGCCGCGCCGAGGACTATCAGGGACAGGTCGCCGGTTCCTCCGCGCGTCGCGGCCGCCGGGGCCGGACGCGCCCATCCCATCGTCGATCGCGTGCTTCGCCGCGCGTCCCACCCACCGGATGGAGTGGAATGCCGCTGCGCCGCCTCCTCTCGCTCCTGAGCCTCGGGGCCTTCGTCGCCGTCGTCTGGGCCGCCTGCCTGCCCTGGTCGGTGGCGTCGCCGCGCCTGCGGGCCTACGTGGCGCGGGAATTCGTCCAGTCCTACGGGCTCGCCATGAGCGCGGCCGGGCGGACCGAGGTCACCCTGCTGCCCCTGCCCCGCCTCGGCTTCCGCGACGTCCGGCTCGCCGCCGGCCGCATCGACGGTCCGGTGCTGGCCGAGGGCGGCGCGCTCTCGCTGCAGCTCAACCTGCTCGGCCTGCTCACCGGGCGCTTCGAGGTGAGCACGCTCGGCCTCGACGGCGCGACCCTGCACCTGCCGTCCGGGGAGGACGACACCCGCTGGGCCGAGCCGGTCCGCCTGCTCAACCAGCGGCTCGGCGCCGACGGCACCGCGCATCCGCGCCGGATCAGCCTGTCGCGGACCACCGCCATCGGGCTCGACCCCCGCGACGGCTCGCCCCAGACCGCGCGCGACCTCGACCTGACCCTGTCCTGGCCGCTCTGGAGCGCCCAGGCCGAGCTCTTCGGCAGTTTCCAGTGGAGCGCGATGCCGACGCGCTTCTCGGTCTCCGGCCTGCGCGTGGTTGATCTCCTCGATGGCGGCACGACGCCATTCTCGCTGAGCGCGAGCTGGTCCGGCGGGACCCTGACGGCGGAGGGCAGCGGCCTCGTCGGCGCCGAAGGCCTGATTCTCACGGGCCTCGGCCAGTTCGACACCCGCTCCCTGCCCGAGACCCTGGCCTGGGCGGGCGGCAGCGTCGCCCTGTCGCCCTTCGTCGGCGCCTTCGGGATGACCGGCAACTTTGAAATTCGCGGGCGCCAGCTCCTGCTGCCCAACGTCCGCGTCGCCTTCGGCGACAACCGGCTCGAGGGCGCCGGTGCGGTCGCGTTCGGGCCGGACCGGCCCGCCGTGCAGGCGACCCTGGCCGCCGAGTCCCTGAACCTCGCCCCCCTGCTGGCGGACCTGCTGCGCACCTTCGGCGTCACCGCCGCCCCGGCCGGCGCCCCGGACTGGCGCAGCCGCGCCCTCGCCCTCGCGCCCTATACGGGCGGCGACCTCGACCTGCGGATCTCGGCGGGCACGGCCCGGTTCGGCCCGATCCTGGCCGAGGACCTCGCCGCCAGCGTCCTGGTGCGCGACGGCGCCATCGAGGCGTCCCTGGGCCGCGCCACCCTCGGCGGCGGAACCCTGAAGGGCCGGCTCGCCCTCGCCTCCGCGGCCGGGGACGCGGCCGTGACCGAGGCCAAGGTCCAGGGCGCCTTCGACCGGCTCGATCTCGCCGCCCTTCCGGTGGAGCTGCGGCCGGAGAACTGGATTCTCGGCGGCGCCCAGGGCCAGTTCCAGGCGGAGGGGTGGGGGACCGACCTGCAGGGGTTCCTGCAGCACCTCGACGGGCATGCGGCCCTGTCGGTGGAGGGCGGCACCCTCGTCGGCATCGACCTCGCCGAGGCGGCCCTGCGCAGCCGCGTGCCGGCCGGGCGCGTGGGCCGCACCGCCTTCGAGCGCGCGACCCTGAGCCTGCGCTTCCGCGACGGCATCGGCGAGATCACCGAGGGCGCGATGGAGGGCAACCTCCTCGCCGCCTCCCTGCGCGGGACCGTGTCGCTGGCGGACCGCCACTGCGACGCGCTCGCCGAGGTCTCGGCCCGCGGTGCGGCCCCGGACCGGCGCCCGCCGATGCGCATCCTGATCGCGGGGCCCTTCGGCAGCCTCGACGTGACCGGTCTCGCCCCGGACGCGGCGCCGGACCTGCGGGGCGGGGCGATAGTGCCGGCCAATCCCCTGCGCCGGCCCGCCGCCGGGCTGGCGCTTCCGGCCGGGGTCCGCGCCTACGCCCCGTGAGGCCGGGGGCTCACGCCACGCCCTTCCGCCCGGTCAGCCACGAGGCCGTGAGCACGATGGCGGTGACGGCGCCGACGAGGAGCGTCGAGGCGGCGTTGATCTCCGGATTCACCCCGAGCCGGACCTGGCTGTAGAGCCGCATCGGCAGGGTCGTCGCCCCCGGCCCCGAGACGAAGCTCGCGATGACGAGGTCGTCGAGGGACAGGGTGAAGGCGAGGAGGAAGGCCGCCGCCAGGGAGGGGGCGATCAGCGGCAGGGTGACGGTGGAAAAGACCCGGCCCGGATGCGCGCCGAGATCGGCCGCCGCCTCCTCCAGCGAGCGGTCGAGCCCGCGCAGGCGCGCCCCGACGATCACCGCCACGAAGCCGAGCCCGAGGGTGGTGTGCGCGACGATCAGGGTGAGGAGGCCGCGATCGAGCCCGAAGCCCACGAAGAGCAGCAGCAGCGACAGGCCGGTGATCACCTCCGGCATCACCAGGGGCGCGTAGATCAGCCCGGTGAAGACCCGGCGGCCGGCGAAGCGCCCGCCCCGGTCGAGGGCAAGCGCCGCCAGGGTCCCGAACGATGTGGCGAGCGCGGCCGAGGCCAGCGCCACCACGAACGAGACCCCGGCCGCCTCCCGCAACGGCACGTCCGCCAGGAGCACCCCGTACCAGCGCGTCGAGAACCCGCCCCAGACCGTGACCAGGGCGGAGGCGTTGAAGGAGTAGATCACCAGGATCAGGATCGGCGCGTAGAGGAAGCCGAGCCCGAGGCTCAAGGCGACGCGGTCGAGCGCCCTCACCGGCCGGCCTCCCGGGCGGCGGCCCCGTCCTCGCGGAACAGGATGAGCGGGCCGACCACCAGCACGAGGACGAGGATCGCCACCGCGGAGGCGAGCGGCCAGTCGCGGTTGGAGAAGAACTCGCTCCACAGCACGCGTCCGAGCATCAGCGTGTCCGAGCCGCCGAGCAGGTCCGGGATGATGAACTCGCCGACCATCGGCACGAAGCAGAGCAGCGCCCCGGCGGTCAGCCCGGGGCGGGCGAGCGGCAGCGTCACGGTCCAGAACACCCGGGCGGGTCCGGCACCGAGATCGGCCGCGGCCTCGGGCAGGCGCGCATCCGCCTTGGCCAGCACCGCGTAGAGCGGCAGTACCATGAAGGGCAGGTAGGCGTAGGTCAGCCCGATCAGCACCGCGCCTTGCGTGTTCAGGATCTCCAGGGGCTGCGCGATCAGCCCGAGCCTCATCAGCCCGGCGCTGAGCAGGCCCTCGGGCTTCAGGATCGCGATCCAGGCGTAGATCCGGATCAGGAAGCTCGTCCAGAACGGCACGATGAGGAGCGCCACCAGCAGCGGCTGCCAGCGCTCCGGCGCGCGCGCCATGGCGAGCGCGACCGGTGTGCCGATCAGCGCCAGGATCGCGGTGGCGACGGCCGCGAGGGTGACGGAGGACAGGGCGGCGTCGCGGTAGAGGGTGTCGTTCGCCAGCGTCTCGAAATTGGTGAAGTCGAGGGCTTCGAGGAAGCTGCCCCAGCCCTCGATGCCCGCGCTCCAGTCGAGCACCGGCAGGTAGGGCGGCTGGGCGGTGGCCGGCGTCGACAGGCTGATCTTCAGGGTCAGGATCACCGGCAGCAGCACGAACGCCGTGAGCCAGAGGGCGGGCAGGACCGGGAGCAGCCGCCTCATGTCGCCGCCGGCATCAGCCAGGCCCGCTCGGGCGGATAGGACAGGTGGACGGTCTCCCCGGCGCCGGGGCTCCCCGCATCCGCGGGCGCGCTCACCCGCCAGACCGATCCGTCGGCCATGCGGACCTGGAGCCGGATGCGGTCGCCGAGATAGGTCGTCTCGACCACCTGTCCGGGCAGGCCCGGTCCGTCCCCGGACGGGGCGCGGGCCAGCGCGATCCGCTCGGGCCGCAGGGCGATGACGCCCTCCCCCTCCGCGGCGCCGAGGGCGCGCAGGGGCCCGAGGGCGGTGTCGAGGTCGGCGAGCCCGCTGGGCTCCCGCCCCAGGACCCGGCCCGGGATCAGGTTCACGTCGCCGAGGAGCCCGGCGACGAAGCGGTTGGCCGGGCGCTCGTAGAGGCTCGCCCCGTCGCCGATCTGCACGAGGCGGCCGGCCTCCATCACCCCGATGCGGTCGGCGAGCGCCAGGGCCTCGGCCGGGTCGTGCGTGACCACGACGAAGCCCGTGCCGAGCCGCCGCTGCAGGGCGCGCAGCTCGCCCTGCGTCTCCTCGCGCAGGGCCCGGTCGAGGGCGCCCAGCGGCTCGTCGAGGAGGAGCACCTGCGGGGAGCGCGCGAGCGCCCGGGCCAGGGCCACCCGCTGCCGCTGCCCGCCCGACAGGGTGTCGGGCCGGCGCGAACCGAACCCGTCGAGCCGCACCAGGCGCAGGAGGTCCTCCACCCGCGCGGTCCGGGCCGCGCGCCCGAGCCCGGCGAGGCCGTAGGCGATGTTGGCGGCCACGCTCATGTGCGGGAACAGGGCGTAGGACTGGAACATCATGTTGACCGGCCGGCGATGCGGCGGATCGGCGGTGATGTCGGCGCCGCCGAGGCGGATCGTGCCCGCGCTCGGGGTTTCGAACCCGGCGATCAGGCGCAGCAGCGTGCTCTTGCCGCAGCCCGAGGGGCCGAGCAGGCAGACGAACTCGCCGGGCTGCAGGGTCAGGTCGAGGTCGGCCACCGCCGCGTGCGCGCCGAAGCGTTTGCCGAGGCCGGCGCAGGTGAGCAGGCCGGCCGGGTCCGGGACGGGCGTCGACGCCATGGCGGAGGCCGGGCCCTCAGCTGTCCTCGCGCAGGGCTTCCGCCACGCGGGCCTCGAGGAGGTCGGGCCGGCGGATCACCAGGGCGCCGCGGGTGCGGTCGATCAGCCCGTCGGCGGCCATCACGGTGAATTCCCGCGTCACCTGCTCGCGGCGGCAGCCGATGCGGGCGGCCAGCACGTGGTGATAGGGCGGCGGCGTCACCACCCGCTCGCCGTCGCCGCCGGCGCGGGGCACGGACAGGCGCAGCAGCTCGGCATAGAGCCGGTGGCGCAGGTCGAGGAGCGCGTGCTCCATCAGGCGGGTGTTCAGCTCGCGCACGCGCTTGGCGAGCAGCCGGAACAGCCGGTCGGCGATGGCCTCCGAGGCGAAGATGATCTGGCGGAACACGGGCGCGGGCACGACGCAGACCTCGCCGCGGGTCAGCGCGGTGACGTTGGCCGAGCGGCCGATGCCGTCCAGCGCCGCGAGCTCGCCGAAGAAGGCGCCGCCGCGCATCTCGCCCAGGATCACTTCCTTGCCCGATTGCGAACGGTTGAGGATTCGCACCTCGCCGGAGGCCAGGAAATAGACGTCGGTGGAGACGTCGTCGTAATCGACCAGTACCTCGTTCTCGTCGAAGCGGCGCCAGTGGCAGCGCGTCTCGTAGACGGACAGCTCGATTCCCGGCTCCTTGAAGAACGGGATGGTCGTCAGCCGTCCTGTGGTCACGCGTCCTGCCCCCTCATCGTTCGCAACTGATCGATACGCCGTGCAATTCCTGGGTCAAGCTGTCCCGCCCGTCCCGCCGCGCGATAGCCGTGGATGCGAGCTCCGCGCCAAGCGCCGATCCGGGCGCGGCGCGGGCCGCTTGCCAGTGAGGCGCCGACCCCGCAAAAGCGCGCCATGCTCCGCGTCAACGACCTCACCTACCGCATCGGCGAGCGCCTGATCCTCGACGGCGCCACCTTCGTCATCCCGGACCGCGCCCGCGTCGGCCTCGTCGGGCGCAACGGCGCCGGCAAGACCACCCTGTTCAAGGCGATCCTCGGCGAATTGCCCACCGAGGGCGGCACGGTGTCGATGCCCAAGGGCATGCGCATCGGCGCGGTGGCCCAGGAGGCGCCGGCCGGCCCCGAGACCCTGCACGCGGTGGTGCTGGCCGCCGACACCGAGCGGGCCCGGCTGATGGCGGAAGCCGAGCACGCGGACGGCATCCGGCGGGCCGAGATCGAGACCCGGCTCGTGGACATCGAGGCGCATTCGGCGCCGGCCCGCGCGGCGGCCATCCTGCACGGCCTCGGCTTCGATGCGGAGGCGCAGGGCCGCCCCTGCTCGGACTTCTCCGGCGGCTGGCGCATGCGCGTGGCGCTCGCCGCCGTGCTGTTCTCCGAGCCCGACCTGCTCCTTCTCGACGAGCCGACCAACTACCTCGACATCGAGGGCACGATCTGGCTCTACGACTACCTCGAGCGCTATCCCCGCACGGCCGTGATCATCAGCCACGACCGCGACCTCCTCGACGAGTGCGTCGACCACATCCTGCACCTCGACCGGGGCAAGCTCAGCATCTACCGGGGCGGCTACACCAGCTTCGCCCGGCAGGTGGCCGAGAAGCGCGTGCTCCAGGCCAAGGCGAAGCAGAAGCAGGATGCCGAGCGGGCGCATCTCCAGAGCTTCGTCGACCGCTTCAAGGCCAAGGCCACGAAGGCGCGCCAGGCCCAGTCCCGGGTCAAGCGCCTCGCCAAGATGGAGATCATCGCCTCGGTGATCGAGGACGACGTGCCGGCCTTCCGCCTGCCGAGCCCGGAGCGGCCGCTCTCCCCGCCCATCGTCGCCATGGAGCGGGTGCAGGCCGGCTACCCGGACCGGATCGTGCTCTCGGGTCTCAACCTGAGTCTGGCCCCGGACGACCGGGTGGCGCTGCTGGGCGCCAACGGCAACGGCAAGTCGACCTTCTGCAAGCTGATCGGCGGGCGCCTGCCCCCCTTGAGCGGCGAATTGCGGCGCTCCTCCAAGATGGAGGTCGCCTACTTCGCCCAGCACCAGCTCGACGAGCTGCGCCCGGCCGAGAGCGCCTACGCCCATGTCCGCGACCTGATGCCGGACGTGCCGGAATCGAAGGCCCGCGCCGCGGCCGCCCGCCTCGGCTTCTCGGGCACCAAGTCGGAGACGCCGGTCTCCCAGCTCTCCGGCGGCGAGAAGGCGCGCCTGCTCATGGGGCTCGCGGCCTTCCGCGGCCCGCACCTCCTGATCCTCGACGAGCCGACCAACCACCTCGACATCGAGAGCCGGCAGGCCCTGGTGGAGGCGATCAACGACTACGAGGGCGCCGTCATCCTGGTGAGCCACGACCGCTTCCTGGTGGAGGCCTGCGCCGACCGGCTCTGGCTCGTCTCCAACGGCAGCGTGAAGGCCTTCGACGGCGACATGGACGATTACCGCCGCTTCGTCCTGGCCGGGCCGGAGCGCGAGGCCGAGAAGGGCGCGGCCGATTCCACCGGCGGGGCCAAGGCGGTGGAGCGCCGCTCCAACGCCGACCGCCGCGTCGCCCTCGCCCCCCTGCGCAAGAAGCTCGAGGCCGTCGAGGCCCGCATGAAGAAGCTCACCGACGCCATGGCCAAGATCGACGCCGCGCTCGCCGACGGCACCGCCTTCCAGGCCAACCCGGCCAAGGCCGGCGAATTGATGAAGATGCGCTCCGACGCCGCCGCCGCCCTGGAGGCGGCCGAGGAGGAGTGGCTGGAGCTCAGCGGCGAGATCGAGGGCGCCACGGCCTGAGCGGGATCGAGCCGCTTCCCATGGTCCAGCGATGGTCCACGCGAATGCCCCATGTTGGAAAATCCGCGCCCAGCACTGCGTCATCCCGGGGCCGCGCAGCGGAACCCGGGATCCAGAAACGCAGGTTGCGCAAGACTTTACGCTGTCGGCGGTTCTGGATTCCGGGCTCGCCTTCGGCGCCCCGGAATGACGGTGCGGTGTCGGCTGCCTTTCCGGTGATGGGCGCTACGCACGCATCCCCCCACGACCGGCGGAGGCTGGCGGAGGCAGGCGGAACCACCCCCACTCCTCACCTCTCCCCGTAAGGGGGAGAGGGACGCGTTGTGGTCTCGATACAGCCGGAGCGCTTATCGGACGGCGTCACGAGTCGACGAACCCGCCAGCCCCGACCCGGAAACATCCCCCGCCCCAGGGCGTTTCCGATCGCGCAACCCGAGGGGACCCCGACGATGCCCGATGCCCACCGCCGCCGGCTCGGGTCCCTGCTGGCGCTGCTGCCGCTCGGCGCCGCCGGCGCCTGGATCGCATATAGCCGCCTCGGCATCGACCATCATCGCCGGATGCCGCCCGCCCTGCCCGGGCGGCAGGAATGCCTCGGCGGCGAGGCGGGCGGGCTGTCGTTCTATGCCGACGGGCCGGCCGAGGGCGTGCCGCTGCTCCTGATCCACTCCGTCAACGCGGCCGCCAACGCCTACGAGGTCCGGCCGCTCTACCGGCACTACGCGGGATCGCGCCCGGTCTATGCCCTCGACCTGCCGGGCTTCGGCTTCTCCGAGCGCAGCGACCGGATCTACACGCCGGCGCTGATGACGGCCGCGATCCGCGCCATGACGGCGGAGATCCGGCACCGGCACGGGGGCGCCGCCATCGACGCGGTGGCGCTCTCCCTCTCGGCCGAGTTCCTGGCCCGGGCCGCCCTGGACCGGCCGGGCGATTACCGCAGCCTCGGGCTGATCAGCCCGACCGGGTTCGACAGGCGCTACGAGCGCCGCGACCCCTCCGGCAGCGACACGGCACGGGCCATCGCCGCCTATCCCCTCTGGGGCCGGGCGCTGTTCGACCTCCTGGTCAGCCGCCCGAGCATGCGCTTCTTCCTCGAGAAGACCTGGGGCTCGCGCGACATCGACGAAGGCCTGCTCGAATACGACCAGATCTCGGCCCACCAGCCCGGAGCGGAATTCGCGCCGTTCTCCTTCCTGGCCGGACACCTCTTCGCCACCGAGACCGGCCGGGTCTATCCCCGCCTCGACCGGCCGGTCTGGATGGTCCACGGCACCCGGGGCGACTTCGTCGATTACCGCCACGCCGACCGCTTTCGCGGCGAGCCGAACTGGACCATCGACGTGCTGGAAACGGGCGCCTTCCCGCATTTCGAGCGCCTGGGTGCCGTCACCGCCCGCTACGACGCGTTCCTCACCCGGCTGGGGCGCTGAGCCCCTGGCCGCTCGCGCCGCGCCGGGTTAGTCGAGGGGCACGCCAGCTCGAAAAACCTGGAGCCCCAATGTCCGACCTCACCCTCGCCGCCGCGCAGACCATCGTCGCCACCGCCCTGGAAACCGCCCGCGCCCACAAGCTGAAGCCGCTGGCGGTGGTGGTCTACGATGCGCGGGGCGCCCTCAAGGCGATGGGCGCCGAGGACGGGACGTCGCTCCGCCGGGCCGAGGTGGCCATGGGCAAGGCCAATGGCTGCCTCGCCCTCGGCCTCGGCGGTCGGGCGATCCACAAGCGGGCCGAGGAGCAGGCCTATTTCGTCGCCGCAATCAGCCACCTCGTCGGCCCGGCCGCCCTCGTGCCGGTGCCGGGCGGGGTGCTCATCCGCCGGGGCGAGGCCGTGATCGGCGCGGTCGGCATCTCGGGCGACACCTCGGACAACGACGAACTCTGCGCCCTCGCCGGCATCGAGGCGGCGGGCCTCACCGCGCAGACCGGCGCCTGAGGCGATGCCGCGCCCGCATCGGCGGCACTGCCTCGTCGGTGGGGCGGCGCTCCTGGCCGCCGGTCGCGTCGGCCGGGCCGCGGCCGCGCCGGCCGACCTCTACCGGCGCGGCAACGATGCGGACCCCGAGACCCTCGACCCGCACAAGTCCTCGACGGTGGCCGAGGCGCATATCCTGCGCGACCTCTACGAGGGCCTGCTCACCTACGACAATCACGGCGCGATCATCCCGGGGGCGGCCACCGCCTGGACCGTGTCCGAGGATCGCCTGACCTACGACTTCACCCTGCGCGCCGACGGGCGCTGGTCGAACGGCGACCCGGTCCGGGCCGGGGACTTCGTCTTCGCCCTCCGGCGCATCCTCGCCCCCGCCACGGCGGCGAAATACGCCGAGGTCCTGTTCCCCCTGAGGAACGCGCGGGCCGTCAACCAGGGCGCGCTGCCGCCCGAGGCCCTCGGCGTGGCGGACCCGGACGAGCGGCGCCTGGTGCTGACCCTGGAGCAGCCGACGCCGTACCTGCTCGAACTTCTGACGCACCAGACCGCGCTGCCGGTGCATCCGCCCTCGCTCGCGCGCCACGGCGACGCCTTCGCCAAGGCCGGCAACAGCGTGACCAACGGCCCCTACCGCCTGCGGGAGGTGGTGCCGAACGACCGCATCACCCTGGAGCGCAACCCGTATTTCCACGCCGCCGCCACGGTGACGATCCCGCAGGTCGCCTTCCTGCCGACGCCGGACCTGTCGAGCGCGGTCCGGCGCTACGCGGCCGGCGAGATCGATTCGCTCGCCGACCTGCCGGGCGACCAGATCGCCTCGCTTCAGGCGCGCTTCGGAAGCCAGGTGGTGCTCGGGCCCTCGCTCGGCCTCTACGCGCTCGCGGTGAACACCCGCAAGGCGCCCTTCGACGACGTGCGGGTGCGGCGCGCCCTCTCGCTGGTCATCGATCGCGAGTTCCTCGCCCAGAAACTCTGGGGCGGGACCATGGACCCGGCCTATTCGCTCTGCCCGCCCGGCCTCGACCATTACCGCACCCCGCCGGAGACCGCCGGGCGCGAGGCGCTGCCGATCGACCGCGAGGACGAGGCCCGGGCGCTGCTGGTGGCGGCCGGCTTCGGCGAGGGCCGGCGGCCCCTGCGCGTCGAGTACCGCTTCAACACCAGCGACAACAACCGCAACACCGCGCTCGCCATCGCCGACATGTGGCGCGGCATCGGCGTCGTGTCCCGCTTCGTCTACACCGACGCCAAGACCCATTTCGCCTACCTGCGCGACGGCGGCGACTTCGACGTGGCGCGCATGTCCTGGATCGCCGACTATTCCGACCCGCAGAATTTTCTGTTCTTGCTGGAGAGCGGCAACGACGGGCTCAACCCGGGCCACTACAGCAACCCGGCCTACGACGCCCTGATGCGGCGGGCGGCGGCCGAGCGCGACATCGCCCGGCGGGCCGATCTCCTCCACGCGGCCGAGACCATCGCGGTCACCGAGCTGCCCTGGATCCCGGTGATGCACACCCGCTCGAAGGCCCTGATCGCCCCGCGCCTGTCGGGCTACCACCCGAACCTGCGCAACGCCGCCCCGACGCGCTTCCTGAGGCTGGGCGCGTGATCGGCTTCGTCCTGCGCCGGCTCGCCCAGGCGATCCCGACCCTGTTCGCCGTGGTCACCGCGAGCTTCTTCCTGATCCGGCTCGCACCGGGCGGTCCCTTCGACCTGGAACGGCCCCTGCCGCCGGCCGCCATGGCCAACCTCGCCCGGGTCTACGGCCTCGACCAGCCCCTCGGCGTCCAGTACGGGCGCTATCTCGGCGCCCTGCTCACCGGCGATTTCGGGCCCTCGTTCTCCTTCCGCGACCTCACTGTCGGCGAGCTGTTCGCCCGCGGCCTGCCGGTCTCGATGACGCTCGGCGCCCTCGCCCTGGCGCTCGCCCTCGGGCTCGGCATCGGCCTCGGCGCGCTGGCGGCCTTCCGTCGTGGGAGCGCCATCGACCGCCTCGTGAGCCTCACCGCCGGCCTGACCCTGGCGGTGCCGACCTTCGTGGTGGCGCCCCTGCTGCAGATCGTCTTCGGCCTGACCCTGCGCTGGCTGCCCGTGGGCAGCTGGGAGAACGGCGCGCCGGCCAACCTCGTGCTGCCGGTCATCACCCTGGCGCTGCCCCAGGTCGGGGCGCTGGCCCGGCTCACCCGGGCCGCCCTGGCGGAGGTGCTGGCGGCCCAGCCGGTTCGCACCCAGCGCGCCATGGGCCTGCCGCCCCTCCGCATCGCTCGCCACGCCCTGCGCGGGGCCCTGCTGCCGGTGGTGGCGATCCTCGGGCCGACGGCGGCCTCGCTGCTGACCGGCTCGGTGGTGGTCGAGACCATCTTCGGCCTGCCCGGCATCGGCCGCTACTTCGTCGACGGGGCGCTCAACCGCGACTACACCCTGGTGATGGGCACCGTGGTGCTGGTGGCGCTCTTCGTCATCGCCCTCAACCTCGTGGCCGACCTCCTCTCCGGCCTCCTCGACCCGCGCCTGCGGGCGGCCCGGTGAGGCGCGCCCTCGGGCGCCTCGCCCGCAATAAGGGCGCCCTGGCGGCCCTCGCCGTGCTGGCGCTGGTCGCCCTCGCCTGCCTCGCCGGACCCCCGCTCACCGGGCACGATCCGGGGCGGATCTATCCCGACCTCGTGCGCACGGTGCCCTCGCTGCGGCCCCATCCGCGGCCCGAGGCCGTCGCCCCGGCCCTGGAGCGCCTCGCCTTCCGGATGCGGGTGACGGCTGAGGACATCCGGGTCGCGGACGGGCGGCTGCACGTCACCCTGTCGGCGCGAGACCCGATCAACGAGCGGGCGCTGAGCTACCTGCCCCGCTCCGACCTGTTCGGCCCCGCCACCGTCGTGGCGCGGGAGGCGGAGGGGCGCCGCCTCGTGGTGGAGGCGCCGGTGCGGCGGCTGGTCTTCCCCCTCGGCACCGATGGGCTCGGGCGCGACCTCCTCAGCCGCAGCCTCGTCGCCGGCCGGGTCTCCCTGCTGATCGGCCTCGTCGCCACCGGCGTCGCCCTCCTCATCGGCGTCACCTACGGGGCGGTGGCGGGCTATGCCGGCGGCCGGGTCGACGCGGTGATGATGCGGTTCGTCGACGTGCTCTACGCCCTGCCCTTCGTGTTCTTCGTGATCATGCTGCTGGTGTTCTTCCGGGCCGGGCTGGGGCTGATCCTGATCGCCATCGGCGCGGTGGAATGGCTCGACATGGCCCGGATCACCCGGGCGCAGACCCTGTCCCTGCGCCAGCGCGACTTCGTGCGCGCCGCCGAGGCGCTCGGCCTCTCGGCCGCCGCGATCCTGCGGCGCCACATCGTGCCGAACACCCTCGGGCCGGTCACGGTGGCGGCGACCCTGCTGGTGCCGCGGGTGATCCTGCTGGAGAGCTTCCTCTCCTTCCTGGGTCTCGGCGTGCAGGAGCCGGCCACGAGCTGGGGCGCCCTCATCGCGGAAGGCTCGCGCGCCCTCGAATCCGCGCCCTGGATGCTCGCGGCCCCGGCCGGGTTCCTCGTCGCCACCCTGGTCGCTCTGAACGTGCTGGGCGACGGCCTCGCCGAGGCCCTCGACCCACGCCTCAGCGCGGACCGGTGAGTCCGGGATAGACCACGCGGACCACGCGCCGCGCCTCCGGGATCTCCGAGACCGGGCGCCCCTTGGCGTCCCGCGCCGGCTCCGACTCCGGGGGCACGGCGTCGCTCGGTCGAAGCCGCCAGGGATCGAGCCCGCGCGCGGTGGCGCCGCGTCCCGCCTCGGCGGCGGCGGGTGGAAGTCCGAGGATGGTGAGGGCGAGGACCAGGGTGGAAGAAACGCGGAACGGGAAGGCGGGCATCGGCGGAGCGTCCGGAAGAGTCCGCCGAGTTCAGCCGAGATGACTTAACCTTTGCGCGAAGCTTGGCGGAACCGCCGGGCGTCGCGCCGGATTGCCAACAACTGTCGTACAGCACGGTTAACGAGGACTCGATGGCAACCAGGGCCGTGGCGGAACGGGGAAGCGGCACTTCGGGATCGACGCCGGAGCGGGTCCCGATGGGCAGCGTGATCGACACCGACATCTCCGCCCGGCTCGACCGCCTGCCCTGGGGACGCTTCCACGTCCTCGTCATCGTGGCGCTCGGCATCACCTGGGTGCTCGACGGCCTCGAAGTCACCCTCGCGGGCTCCCTCGTGGGCGCGCTGCGGGCCGAGCCCATGAGCTTCACCGAGTTCGACATCGGTCTCGCGGCCAGTTCCTACCTCGTCGGCGCCGTCACCGGAGCGCTCGGCTTCGGCTGGCTCACGGACCGCATCGGCCGCAAGAAGCTGTTCTTCATCACCCTGGCGCTCTACCTCGCCGCCACCGCCGCCACGGGCCTGTCGTGGAATATCTACAGCTTCTGCCTGTTCCGCTTCCTCACCGGCGCGGGCATCGGCGGCGAATACACCGCCATCAACTCGACGATCCAGGAGCTCGTCCCCGCCCGCGTGCGCGGCTGGACCGACCTCGTGATCAACGGCTCGTTCTGGATCGGCGCCGCGATGGGCTCGTTCCTCTCCATCGTCGTCCTGCGCCCGGGCATGATCGACCCGGCCTGGGGCTGGCGCATCGCCTTCTTCGTCGGCGGCGGCATCGGCCTCGTCATCCTGCTCCTGCGCACCTGGATTCCCGAGAGCCCGCGCTGGCTCGCCACCCACGGCTACGTCGCCGAGGCCGACCGGGTCGTCACCGCCATCGAGAAGCGCTTCACCGACGAGGGCCACACCCTGCCGCCCATCGACGAGAGCAGGTGCATGAAGCTGAGGACCCGCAGCCACACGCCCCTCAAGGAGGTGTTCGGCACCATGCTGGTCGGCCACCGCAAGCAGACCCTGGTGGGGCTCGCCCTGATGGTGGCGCAGGCGTTCTTCTACAACGCCCTGTTCTTCACCTACGCCCTCGTCCTGCAGCGGTTCTACAACGTGCCGGGCGATCACGTCGGCTGGTACCTGCTGCCCTTCGCCCTGGGCTCCTTCCTCGGTCCGCTTTTGCTGGGCCGCCTGTTCGACACCATCGGGCGCCGTCCCATGATCGCCTTCACCTACGGCATCTCGGCGGTCCTGCTCACGGTCACCGGCTACCTGTTCAAGATCGACGTGTTCGGCCCGGTGGGCCAGACCGCGGCCTGGATGGTGGTGTTCTTCTTCGCGTCCGCCGCCGCCAGCGCGGCCTACCTCACGGTGGCGGAGACCTTCCCGCTCGAGATCCGGGCGCTGGCCATCGCGGTGTTCTACGCGCTCGGCACCGGCATCGGCGGCGTCTCCGGCCCACTCCTGTTCGGTGCCCTGGTGGAGACCGGCTCGCGGGACAACGTGCTGATCGGCTACCTCGTCGGGGCGGCCCTGATGGCGGTGGCGGCCATCGTCGGCGGTGTCTTCGGCACGGCGGCGGAGGGGAAATCTCTGGAAGACGTTTCGAAACCTTTGGCGGCCGCCTGAAAACCCGGCGTTTCGCGCCGGCAAAGCTTGAAACCACCGGGGATGGTCCGGGTTGGTGGTGCACGGATCGTGTCACCTCCATCCCCGGAAGGACCTCATGCGGATCATCTCCACCACGCGCGCGCTGGTCCTGACCAGCGCCCTCCTCGCCAGCGGTTCCGTGGCCTTCGCCCAGGGCAATGCCCCGGCCGAGATCAAGCCGCCCGGTCCGCCGCGCATGACGGCGCCGGGGGTCGTCGGCGCGACGGTGGTGAAGCCCGGGGGCGTCGACAATGGCGGCCCGGGCTCGATCGGCACGATCGCCCCGGGAGCCACCGGCGCCTCCAGCGTCTCGAACAATTCCGGCGCCTCCGGCAATGCCGAGCAGAACCAGAAGCCGATCGGCAACACCGGCGGCGGGGGCGGCGGCGGCAGCTGAGCGCTCAGGCCTCGCGCCGCTCGGCGAAGAAGGCCCGCAGCAGGGCGGCGGCCTCGCCTTCCCGGAGGCCGCCATAGACCTCCGGGCCGTGGTGGCAGGTGGGCTGGTTGAAGAAGCGCGGCCCGTTCTCCACCGCCCCGCCCTTCGGGTCCGAGGCCGAGAAGTACAGGCGCCGGATGCGGGCGAAGGAGATCGCGGCCGCGCACATGGCGCAGGGTTCGAGGGTGACGTAGAGGTCGCAGCCGCTCAGGCGCTCGTCGTCCAGAGCCCGGCAGGCGGCCCGGATCGCCAGGATCTCCGCATGGGCGGTCGGATCGCGCAGGGCCCGGGGACGATTGTGCGCCACCGCGACGACCGCTCCGTCCCGCACGATCACCGCCCCCACCGGAACCTCGCCCTCCTCCGCCGCCCGGCGCGCCGCCGCGAAGGCGAGGCTCAGGGGATCGGAGGGGGGCGGATCGGTCTCTGGCATCGGGCGAAATCCTGACGATCGATCCGCGATCCTTGAGCGCCGCGCCGCCGCGGCGCAATGGGCCGCCGGTCCGACAGGGCTCGACGGTGGCCGTGTCGCCGCCCCGAGCCGGGGACGGGACGCCATCACGAGGATGTTAAACGGCGGAACATCGCCGGAGCGCGGCCGTTGAAGTGGGCAATGCGGCACGGTGGACCCCACGCCGACCGCCAACCCGAAGACGAGGAGCGCACGATGAGCAGCACCACCGACAAGATCAAGGGTCTCGCCAACGAGGCCGTCGGCAACGTCAAGCAGGGCATCGGCAACGTGACCGATAACGACAAGCTGAAGGCCGAGGGCAAGGCCCAGGAGCTGAAGGGCGAGACCCAGAAGACCGTCGGCGACGCCAAGGACGGCGTCAAGAACGCCGCCGACGCGGTCAAGAGCAAGCTCTGAGCATCCCGGCCCGGCGTTCGACGCCGCGGCGAGCGGAACGGCAAAAGGCGGCGCGAGCCGCCTTTTTTCGTGTTTGACGCCGGGATTCACCGAACCCGCGGCCCTTGCGCGCGGGATCACTCGCAACCGCGCCTCTGCTCTGTTATGGGGCAGGCATGACCGACAAGACTGACGATACGATGGGCGGGTCCGAGGACGCGCCTGCCAAGACCTCCCGTTCGAAGGCAAAGGCCTCGGCGAAGACGGCCTCACCCAAGAGCAGCGCGACGACGCCCGCCGCGGCGGCGGGCGAGACGCCGGCGCGCAAGCCCGCGAAGGCCAAGGACGCGAAGGCCGAGGCGGAGACGCGCGCCCCTGCGCGCGCCGCGGACTCCGCCACGACGTCTTCCGAGACCAAGGCTTCAAAGGGAAAGGTGTCGGATTCCAAGTCTTCGAAGGACAAGGCTGCCTCCCCGAAGGACGATGCCGCCGAGATTGCGGTCGCCAAGGTTGCGGTCTCCAAGAGCGAGCCTGCGAAGGCTGGTTCGGCCAAGTCGAAGACCGCGAAGGTCGAGACCGGTAAGACCGAGCCTTCCAAGACCGAGCCGTCCAAGGCCGAGCCGTCCAAGGCCGAGCCTGCCGAGGCCACGGCGCCGAAGGCCGCCTCCGGCAAGTCGAAATCCGCGCCGCGCGCGCCCACGGCGGCCGTCACCGAGGCGAAGGCCGAAGCTGGAAAGGCAAAGTCCACCGCGGCTAAGCCCACCGAGGCCAAATCCGGCAAGGACACGCCCGTCGAGGCCGAGCAGGCCGAGCCCAAGGCGGCGAAGGTATCCAAGACTTCGGTCTCCAAGACTTCTGCGTCCGAGACCTCGGCAACGGAGGCTCCCGCATCCGCCGCGGAACCCTCCGTGGCCGAACCTGCGGCCAAGCGCACCATGGCGAAGCCCGTCGCGGCTTCGGCGCCGGAACGCTCCGAGCCGGGTTCGTCCGAACGCAGGCCGGCCCCGCCCGAGCCCTGGGCCCCGGCGACCGATGCCGGCATTCCCGGCCCGTCGGCCGAGGAGAAGCCCAAGGTCCGGCCCGCCGCCATGCCGCGGGGCGGCGACGCGCCCCTGCGCCGCAAGACGGCCCTGGCCAAGCCCGCGCCGAGGCCCGAGGCCGCCGCCGATGGGCCGGCCCGCGACGAGGGCACGCCCGAGGGCGACCGCATCGCCAAGGCCATCGCCCGCGCCGGCATCGCCTCGCGCCGCGACGCCGAGGCGATGATCGAGCAGGGCCGCGTCACCCTCAACGGCCGGGTGCTGACCTCGCCGGCGATCAACGTGACCCCCGACGACCGGATCACCGTCGACGGCGAGCCGCTGCCGGCCCGCGAGCGCACCCGCCTGTGGATCTACCACAAGCCCCGCGGCCTGGTGACCACGGCCCGCGACCCCGAGGGTCGCCAGACCGTTTTCGACAACCTGCCCGAGGACCTGCCCCGCGTCGTCGCCATCGGCCGCCTCGACATCAACACCGAGGGGCTCCTGCTCCTCACCAACGACGGCGGCCTCGCCAAGGTCGTGGCCCACCCGGATACCGGCTGGCTGCGCCGCTACCGCGTGCGCGCCCACGGCGACACCACCCAGGCCGAGCTCGACAAGCTGCGCCGGGGCGTGACCATCGACGGCATGGATTACGGCCCGGTGGAGGCGACCCTCGACCGCGCCTCCGGCGACAACCTCTGGATCACCCTCGGCCTGCGCGAGGGCAAGAACCGCGAGGTCAAGCGCATCCTCGAGCATCTCGGGCTCGCGGTGAACCGGCTGATCCGACTCTCCTTCGGGCCGTTCCAGCTCGGCGATCTCGAAGCGGGCCTCGCGGAGGAGATCCGCACCAAGGTGCTCAAGGAGCAGCTCGGCCCGGCCCTCTCGGAGCAGGCCGGCGTCGATTTCGAGAGCCCGGTGCGCGAGCCGATCGCGCCCTTCGGCTCGCCCAAGCAACAGGCCAAGCAGCCCGCCCGGAGCGCCTCGGCCGCCCAGCGCCGGGACACGCGCGGCTACGACGACGAGGGCCCGCGCGGCGGCGGCCGTCCGATGGCGCCGGCCAAGCCCGTCCGCGTGCCCACCGGCGGCAACAGCGCCGGTCCGCGCCGCTCCGTCTGGCGCGCCGAGGACGAAGCCCGTCCCGAGGACGCGCCGCGCCGGGTGAAGATCCCGCGCCGGGGGGCCGATCCGAAGGCCGAGCGCGAGGCCGCCGCGTCCCGGGGCCGCGAGCGCGTCGGCGCCATCAGCACCGGCGAGCGCCGGGTGCTGGTCGAGCGCCTGAAGTCGAGCCCGCAGGAGGCCGCCGCCGAGCCGCATCGCCGCGACAGCGCCGTGCGCCGTCGGAGCGATGAGACCGCGCCCCGCGAGAACCGCGCCCCCCGCGCCGAGGCGCAGGCCCGCCCCTTCCGGCAGTCCGACGATCGTGCCTCGGGGCCTCGCCCCTCCGGTGACCGGCCCGCTCGCAGCTTCGGCGGCGAAGGCCGGCCGCCGCGTCGGGACGACGACCGTCCGCGTGGGAACTTCCGCTCGCAGGACGGTGCCGAGCGTCGCGGCCCGCCGCGCGGGAGCCAGGACGGCGCCGAGCGCCGTGGTCCCCCTCGCGGGAGCCAGGACGGCGCCGAGCGCCGTGGTCCCCCTCGCGGGAGCGAAGACCGGCCGCGCGGCCCCTTCCGCGGCAACCCCAACCGCGCCGAGGGCGGCGACGACCGCGGCGCCCGTCCGGCCTCCCGCGGCGCCCCGGCCCGCGACGGCTTCCGCAACGACAAGCCCAGCGGCTTCCGCGGCAACGACCGCCCCGGCACCGAGCGCGGCGGCTTCAAGGGGGGCGCCCCCCGCCAGGACGGCGAGCGCGGCGGCCACAAGGGCGCCCGCCCGGATGGCGATCGCGGCGGTTTCAAGGGAGCCGGCAAACCCGGCGGCGGCTTCAAGGGCGGCGGCAAGCCGGGCGGGTCGGGCAAGCCCGGCGGCTTCGGCAAGCCGGGCGGCTTCAGCCGCGGCGGGTCCGGCGGCGGCAAGCCCGGCGGCGGCGGCGCGCGTCCGCCCCGCGGTGGAAGCCGGTGAGGATCGTCGGCGGCGATCATCGCGGTCGCCGCCTCGCCACGCCGAAGACCGACGCCATCCGGCCGACCTCGGACCGCCTGCGCGAGGCGATCTTCAACGTCCTCGCCCATGCCTATGACGACGCCGTCGCGGGGGCCCGGGTGCTCGACCTGTTCGCCGGCACCGGGGCGCTGAGCTTCGAGGCCCTCTCCCGCGGAGCGTCCTACGCCCTCCTGGTCGACGAGGGCGCCGAGGCCCGGGCGCTGATTCGCGAGAACATCGAAGCCTTCGGCGCCGAAGGATCGACCCGCCTGTTCCGGCGCGACGCCACGCGGCTCGGCCCGGCCGGCACCAGCGGCACCTTCACCCTCGTGTTCTGCGACCCGCCCTACAACCGCGATCTCGCCCCGGCGGCCCTGGCCGGCGCGGCGGCCGGCGGCTGGCTCGCCCCCGGCGCCCTCGCGGTCATCGAGGAATCCGCGAGCGTCCACGTCGCGCTCCCGGCCGGTTTCACCGAACTGGAGCGCCGGGTCTACGGCGACACGGCCCTCGCCTACGCGCGCTACGCCGCCTGAGACACGACCTCGACGCGACCCTCCTGGTATACGGGCGCGACCCGCGCGCGCGCTCCGGACCCCGACGACGGCCGGTGCGTTCACCCGGGATGGTCCTCGCCGACGCCCGAACCGACGCCCCGCCGGTCGCTCCCGACCCGCGCCCCGCCCGCCTCTGGCGCCCGCGCCGCGTCCTCGTCACGCCCGCCGCCCTGGAATACGACCACGGCCGCGCGATGGTCGCCCGCGCCGAAGCCCTCGGACTGCCGGTGGAGCGTCTTCTCGCCAACCGTCTGACAGGATTGCGCAATCCAGATCCGCGCGTGGCCTATCGCGAGGCCAAGGCCACCCTCGCCATCGTCGTCGCCCCGCCGACCAAGCTGAAACTCCAGCCGATTCCGCCGAGTGCCGACTGGCGCTTCGACCTCGCCGAGGGCTGCCCGGCCCATTGCCAATACTGCTACCTCGCCGGCTCGCTCTCGGGCCCCCCGGTGACGCGCGCCTACGCCAACCTCGACGCCATCCTCGGCAACCTCCCGGCCTATCTCGGCCAGGGCGCCGTCACCTCTGCCCAACCGACCCGTGCTCAGGAAGGCACCACCTTCGAGGCCTCCTGCTACACCGACCCCCTCGGCATCGAACATCTGACCGGCTCGCTCACCGCTGCCATCACCCGGTTCGGGGCCTGGGATGCACCGGTACAGCTGCGCTTCACCACGAAGTTCGCGGCGGTTAAGTCCTTGCTGGACCTTCCACATCACCGCCGCACCCGCATCCGTTTCTCGGTGAATGCGCGCGCCGCGGCCCGCTACGAGGGCGGCACCAGCAGCCTCGACGCCCGTCTCGCGGCCCTTCGGGCCGTCGCGGAGGCCGGCTATCCCGTCGGCCTCACCATCGCGCCGATCCTGCCCGTGCCAGACTGGGAGGACGCCTATGCCGGTCTGATCCGGGATGCGGCGACGGCGCTGACCGGTGTCAAGGACCTCGATCTTACGGCCGAACTCATCACCCATCGATTCACGCCCGGATCGAAGGAGGTGCTGCAGACCTGGTATCCAGGTTCAGATCTGCCGATGCGGGAGACCGACCGCAGCCGAAAAATGACGAAGTTCGGCTCCCTTAAATATGTCTACCCGCGCGACCTCATGCAGGCGATGCGGCTATCGATGACCGAGAACCTTACGCGTTACCTTCCGCAGGCCAAGCTACTCTACTGGACCTGAAACGAGACTGCGATCTCAGCCTTCTCCGTTTCCGTCGAAACGAATGCGGGCGTCCTGAATGGCCGGAAGGTTCGCGAAGGCCCAGGACCCCAGGGCCTGGACCGGCTTCTGCAGGGACCGACCTAGATCGGTGAGCGCATACTCCACGCGAGGTGGAATCGTTGGATAGACGGTGCGCGAAACGAGGCCGTCGCGCTCAAGTCCACGCAGCGTGAATGTCAGCATCCGTTGCGAAACGCCCCCGATCATCCGCTTCAATTCATTGAAACGCCGTGGACCGTCTATCAGCGTCATGACAACGAGGATCGTCCATTTGTCACCGATCCGCGACAGCACCGTTCCGACGGCCTGGCAATCGCCGAGGTTGTGCGGTTGCTGCGACACGGTTCCCTCGGTGTGCCCCGGTTCCACGAATGTGCCTCCTTGCGCCGGCGTCCCTGCGGTTCTCTATAGCGGCCCGGTACACGTCTGATACCGGGAACCGATCATGAAACTCCTTCACGTCGACGGAAGCATTCTGGGCGATCACTCCGTCAGCCGCACGGTGTCGGCGGCGATCGTCACGCATCTTAGGAAGGGGAACCCTGATCTCGAGGTCAGCTATCGCGACCTTGCCGCCACGCCTATTCCGCACCTGTCAGGAGCGTATCTCGCCGGCCAGCAGCCGAACGCCACGAATACACCGGACATCCAGCACGACGTCGAGCTCGGTCGCACCGTCCTCACCGAATTCCTCGCGGCCGATATCGTGGTGATCGGCGCTCCGCTCTACAATTTCACGATTTCCTCGCAGCTCAAGGCTTGGATCGACCGGATCCTCGTGGCCGGCCAGACCTTCAAATACACGGAGAACGGACCGGTCGGCCTCGTCCCTCAGAAGCGGGTGATCGTCGCCGTCGCCCGCGGTGGGCTCTACGGAGCCGGTACGCCGAACGCCGCGGCCGAGCATGCCGAAACCTACCTGCGGGTGATCTTGAGCTTCATCGGTGTCACCGACCCCGAGGTGATCGTCGCCGAGGGTATCGCGCTGGGCCCGGAAGCCCGGCAGAAGGCCATCGACGGAGCCCTGCAGGCTGCCTCGAACCTGCCCGCAGCCTAGCGGCGCCCGAACAGCCGCTCGATATCGTGGAGCTTGAGTTCCACGAAGGTCGGGCGGCCATGGTTGCAGGTGCCGGCGAGGGGCGTCGCCTCCATCTCGCGCAGGAGTGCGTTCATCTCCTCGGGGCGCAGGCGTCGACCCGCCCGGATCGAGCCGTGGCAACTCATCCGCGACAGGATCGCGTCCAGGCGCCGGCCGAGCGGTCCCCCCCCTTCGTCGGTGCCGTCCGGGCTTCCGTCCTCCAGTCCGCTTTCGCTGAGTGCATCGAGGATATCGATGACGAGGGTCCGGATCGAGGCGCCAGCGAGGATGGAGGGAACCTCCCGGACGAGAACTGCGCCGCTGCCGAAGGGCTCGAGCGTCAAGCCGAGGCGGTCGAGGTCCGGCGCGACGGCCACGAGCCGCTCTGCGTCCCCAGGAGGCAAGTCGATGACATCCGGGATCAGCAGCCCCTGTCGCGCGATACCGCCGCCCGCACGTTCCCGCTTCAGCCGCTCGTAGACCAGACGCTCATGGGCCGCGTGCTGGTCGACCAGCACGAGTCCGTCCGTGGTCTGGGCCACGATATAGGTCTCGTGCAGCTGCGCCCGCGCCGCACCGAGCGGATGAGCGACATCCTCCGATCGCTCCCGCTCAGGACGGTAATCCGCCGACGGCGCCGTGACGTCCCGCTCGAACTCAGCCTGTGCCGACTCGGCCAGTCCGGCAAACGCCGAAGCCCGGGGGATCGCCGGTCGGTGCTGGCTCGGCGCCGAAACGGACGGGATGTGACGAGAGTGGTTCTGCAGGATGGTCGGGTAGGTGTTGGCACCGGACTGAGCGGTAAGCCCTGCTGGACGCAGGGCATCCAGGGTCTGGGCCATACCGGTGGTCGAACCGCGCAGGCCGGCTTGGCGCAAGGTCTCATGGATCGCGCTGACGATCAGGCTACGGACTAGGCCTGGATCGCGGAAGCGGACCTCCGTCTTGGCCGGATGCACGTTCACGTCGACCAGTGACGGGTCGCAGTGGATCGCGAGAGCGAGGACCGGATGGCGGTCGGAGCTCATGGTATCGGCATAGGCGCCTCGTACCGCACCGAGCAGAAGCCGGTCGCGAACCGGCCGGCCATTCACCGTGAAGTGGATCTGATTGGCGGCCCCCCGGTGGAAGCTCGGTAGGCCGATATGCCCGGAAAGAGCGAAGCCCTCCCGGGCCATGTCGAGGGCGAGAGCGTTCGGTCCGAAATCGGGACCGAACACCCCTATCAGCCGGCGCAGTGTCGCGGAGGGTCCCGTATCGGCTTCGGCCGGAAAGACAAGAGGCGTTCCGCTCTCGGAGCGGAGCACCAGACGGATCTGCGGCTGTGCGACGGCGAGGCGACGCAGAATGTCACCAACCGCCGCCGTTTCGGCTCTGTCGGACTTGAGGAATTTCAGGCGTGCCGGCGTGGCCGCGAAAAGATCACACACCTCGATGCGCGTGCCTTTCGCGCTCGGTGCCGGCCAAACCTCGCCCTTCACGCCGGCATCGACAGTCAGCGTCACGCCGGTGTCCGCTTGTGCTGTACGACTGGTGAGGGTGAGGCGCGCTACAGCACCGATGGAGGGGAGCGCCTCACCCCGGAAGCCGAGCGTTTCGATGCAGGTTAAATCGCCGCCCGGAAGTTTCGAGGTTGCATGCCGTTCGACGGCGAGCGCCAAGTCTGTGGCATCCATGCCGGCGCCGTCGTCGACCACGCGGATCAGGCGTCGGCCGCCGCTCTCGATCGAAACCTCGATGCTTCGAGCGCCCGCATCGATCGCGTTCTCCACGAGTTCCTTGACCGCCGAGGCGGGTCGCTCCACCACCTCACCCGCTGCGATGCGGTCGACGAGGATCGGATCGAGGCGTCGGACGGGGCGAGGTGGCGTGAGCATGCGGAGGCAACTATAGGTGCGCCCAGACCCGGCCGAAAGGCCATGCGAAGCCCCTCATCGCTGGCGCCGGACGCGCTGGATCGTCGACTTGCCGCGTTGATCCGAACGGCTGCCGGTTCCGGCGCCTAGAATGACGCCACCTTACATCAAGATCCGAGGACCTGTTCGCGCGTGAGACCCAAGCTTCAGCGTTGCCGCACAGTCTGGGGACGTACCGAACACCGCGACACCCTGCCGGCTCTCCGCACCGAGAAGAACGCCATCTATCAACCGGCGGCTCCCGATGGGAGTTGGGCGCTGTGTGACGCCGCCGGGACAATCATCGAGTTCGGCGCCAACCCGATGCTGACGGACGTCGTCGATCAGGCCGACGATCGCCCGACCCTCTTCATCGGTCCGTTGATCACCCATTATGGCCATTTCCTGCTTGGTACCTTCGCGCGCCTCTGGCCATTGCTGAATTGGACGGGGCCGAAGCCACGTCTGCTCTGCTACGCGGAGGGACCGCTGGACGCGTTGCACGCCAAATGGTCCACGCTTCCGTTCCTCGCGGACATCCTCAATCGCTTCGATCTGGGTATCGACGATCTCGTCACCTTTCAGGAGGTGACGCGGATCCCCGAACTGCTGATCCCCGAGCCCTGCGTGAAAGAGCAGGACTTCACCTACGCGATCTACGGCACGCTGACCCGTTTCGCCGGAGAAGCATTCTACGACCGGTCCGCCGTCGATCAGGAGAAGCGGCCCGTCTACCTGTCGAAGGCGCGATTGGCGTCGGGGATTTCGCGGCTACGCAACGAGGACTCGCTGTGTGATGCCCTGGCTCGGCAGGGCGTAGACATCGTCTCTCCCGAGACCCTGCGCTTCCCCGAACTCGTCCGCCTGCTTTCCGAGCGGTGGATAGTGCTCGGAACTGCGGGATCGGCGTTTCACACCGCCGTCTTCGCGGCTCCGAAGCGGCGCATCTTGGCTCTGAATTGGACTCCGCCGGTCAACGCCAATTTCCTCCTGCTTGATGCCCTGAACGGCACACGAGCCCGCTATTATTTCGTTCCCGGAAGCACGATCGGAGACGAGCCCGGCTTCCATTTCGGCTGGTCCATTCCCGATCCGCAGGCGGTCGCCGCCGAGATGCTGGAGCGGGTCCGGACCTTCGACACCCTCGACGCTCGCGATGCGGCGGAGGACGCGGTTCGGTGGCGAGCCAAGTGGATCCCGGGTTGGAGGCCGGTCCAGCGCTGGCTCGATCGCCGGACCTGAGCGCTCAGGCGACGCCCGAACGTAGCAGGTCGTGGTAGTGCACGAGCCCGACCGGAGTTTCGTTCTCGACGACGATCAGCGCCGTGATCTTCATCGATTCCTGAATTTCCAAGGCCTTCGCCAGCAGCGTCTCGGGAGATACCGTCCGAGGCTTTCCGCTCATCAAAGCTTCGACGGCGAGGCTGTCGAGGTCGCTGCGGAAGACGTTCCGACGCAGATCGCCGTCGGTGAGAATTCCCGCGAGGCGCCCGTCAGCCTCGACGACGACCACCGAGCCGAACCCCTTCGCATCGATCTCAGCGATGGCCGCGCGCATCGGCGTTCCGCGCGGAACGACCGGCAATTGGGATCCGGTGTGCATGACCTCGCGGACCTGGCGCAGCGACGCGCCGAGCCGACCGCCGGGATGGTAGATACTGAATTCCCGCGCCGAGAAGCCTCGGGCCTCCAGAAGGGCGATGGCCAGGGCGTCGCCGAGCGCGAGTTGCATGGCCGTGGAGGTCGTCGGGGCCAAACCGTTCGGGCAGGCCTCGCGCGCCTTCGGCAGCGTGAGACAGATGTCGGACTCGCGGCCCAGGGTGGACGTGCGGTTGGACGTGATCGCGATGAGCCCGACGCGATAGCGCCGGGCATAGCCGATGATGTCGGCGAGTTCGGTGGTTTCACCCGACCACGACAGCGCCACCACGACATCCTCGGGCTGAATCATGCCGAGGTCGCCATGGCTCGCCTCGGCGGGATGGACATAGAGTGCCGGTGTGCCGGTCGATGCCAAGGTCGCGGCGATCTTGCGACCGATATGGCCCGACTTGCCCATGCCGGTGAGGATCGCGCGCCCCCTGGCGTGAGCGATACGCGAAACCGCCTCCGTGAACGCAGTGCCGAGTCCATTGCCGATGGACTCCATCAGGCAGGCGAGTCCTTCGCGTTCAGTCTCGATGGTTCGCAAGGCCGATGCGACCGCGGGGGAAAGCGTCGTTTCGGCTGGGCGCAAGGCCTGCGCGGAATCTGCTGGAGCCATACCGCCCCACGTCCTTCTCGTAAGATCGCGGACCTGTGAGCCGCGAAAGCCGACTGCCTATGAAGAGCGATTGTGGTCGGATGGCGACTCCGGCGGGCTCTCCGATACCGGTCGCCTCCCGTTGACGCCCCATTAACCGTGCCGGTTGTAGGCCTGTTAACCATGACGTCCAGGCCTCCTCGCGGGGGGATGCCGCGGCGTCGTCCGCCGCGCGTTTCCGCCAGCGGTCCAGGTCTCGAAGCGCCGGGTTCGGCGCGAAGGTCAGCCGAAAGACGTCGATCCGTGACACGCGCAGGGCCGACCGCAGGATGGCGCTTCCGAAGCCTTGGTGGCTTCGCGGTGATCGCTGCCACCACCCTGCCGGTGCAGCCGGCATATGCCCAAGCCACTCCGTCGGACACGGCCGGCAGCACGTCCGAGACCGCGGGCGTCGGTGATGTCCAGCCCCTGGGCCCGAGCCTCCGGGGAAGCAGCACCGCCGGCAGTGCCGTCCTCAGTAGCGGCGGTAGCGCCACCGGTGGCGAGACGACGGGCGGGGGCGGCCTCGCGACCCGTGCCCTTTCAGGGAGCCGCTCGGGCAGCGCGCTGACTTCGGGCGCCGGCAGCGGCGCCAACAACCGCGGCCTGACCAGCATCCTGCGCCTGCGGGCGATACCGCCGCGTCGGTTGGGAAGCGCCACGGTCCGACCGGTGCGGTCGATCACGCAGGTGCCGCCCTACGACCTGCGCCTGACGCCGGTGGTGCGCAATGCCGTGAGCGGCGTACCGCTGCCGACGATCCTGCCGCTCGCGGGGGTGCAGACACCGGGCTTCTTCCTCTCGACGGCGCTGCGCCGGCCGATCACGATCGACGAAGCCTACGCGCCGCTCGGCATCAAGGTCGGGACCTTCACGATCCTGCCGGCGATCCAGCAGAGCATCGGCTACGACACCAATCCGGATCAGATCACCAACCGGCTGGCGAAGCCTTCGCTGGCGCTTCGGACCGACGGCGAGTTGAGCTTCCGCAGCGACTGGTCGTCGAGCGAACTCACCGGCGATCTGCGCGGCGGCTACGTCGATTTTCCCGATAACCAGGGGGCGAGCCGCCCCAACGGCACCGGCGTGACCCGGCTGCGGATCGATGCGAACCGCGATACGCGGATCGAGGTCGAAGGCCGATTTCTTCTGGAAACACAACGCACTGGCACGCCCGACTTGGCGGCCGCGACGGCGACCCGGCCGCTGGTGGCTAGCTACGGGACGACGGTCGGGGTCACGGAACGCTTCAACCGGGTGCAGGTGTCGCTGCGGGGCCTGCTCGACCGCTCGGAATTCGAGGATGCGCAGCTCTCCGACGGCACCATCCTGCGCCAGAGCGACCGCAACCTAAACCAGTACGGCCTGCAACTGCGGGCGGGTTACGAGATCTCGCCGGTCATCACCCCGTTCGTGGATGTCCTGGCCGATACGCGTGTCTACGATACGCGCGTGGATTCTGCGGGAATACGGCGGGACTCGGATGGCATTACGCTCTCGGGCGGTGCGACCTTCGCGCTGACCCGGTTCGTCACCGGCGAAATCTCCGCCGGTCTTCAGCACCGCAGCTATGTCGACCCGAGTCTGCGCGACCTGACGGCGCCGGTCGTCAGCGCGGGGGTGATCTGGAGCGCGAGTCCGCTCACCACCGTCCGGCTGAATGCCGCCACCGGCGTCACCGAGACGTCGGTCCCGGGTTCGAGCGGTGTCCTGACACAGACCGCGACGCTGGAAGTCCAGCACGACCTCCTGCGCAATCTCTCGCTGACCGGCGGCTTCAGTTATCTGTCGAACGACTATGACCGGGTGAACATCACCGAGCGCGGTTTCTCCGCGACGGCCCGGCTCGACTATCGCTTCAACCGCTGGCTGGCGATGCGCGGGAGCTACATCTACCAGCGTCTCGACAGCACGGCGGCCGGTTCGAGCTTCCACGCCAACACGTTCCTGCTCGGCCTGCGCGTCAATCCGTGACGCACGGGGCCGTTTTTCGCCCGCGGTATACCGAGAGGGTCGCGGCGAGGTCGCGCGGTTTTCAGCGCACCATCGCGAGCGACGCGCCGGATTTCGACAGCGCGCCGTCGAGCGCGCCGCCGCCCTGGCGCAGGCGGGCCGCGACGGTGCCGCCGGGCTGGTAGAGATAGACCTCGCCGTCGCGGTAATCCCAGGCGGTGACCTTGGAGAGGTCCTTGTTCGGGCAGCCCGAGGCGCTGGCCTTGTAGAGGTCGAGGGCGGGGGCGCTCGACAGGGAGACCTTGCAGCTCGCGCCGGTGGCGTCCTTGGCGTTCCAGGTGCCGACCACCGAGGAGCGGCCGCTGGCCACCACCGGCGGCGGGGGCGGCGCGACGGGGGCCGGCTCCGGCGCGATCACCGGCGTCGCGGGGCCGACGGCGACGTTGGCGCCGACGGGCGGCGCC
>NZ_JBYSXL010000022.1:0-60418 GCF_058782155.1 Methylobacterium sp. FW306-05-D | reverse complement strand
CCCCGGACCCGCCCCCCTGGAACGGGCCCGCGTAGGAGCCGGCGGCGCGGAACGACACCTCCCGAAACGCAGGGCTCCAATGCGACGCAGGGTGGAACGCCCGGTCCGGCCACGTGTTGCCGCACCGCAAACGATTCCCAAGAACGGCGCCGTTCGGGCGCCCCGGAAAGAGAACCCGCCATGAACAAGTCCCTTCTCGCCGCCCTCGGCCTGTCGGTCGCCGCCCTCGCCACCCCGGCGCTCGCCCAGGAGCCCCTGTCCTTCCGCGTGGCGCCGCAATTCGACGGCAACCAGCCGGCCGTGACCGACACCTCCGACTTCCGCGCCGCCGCCCTGCGCTCGGACGCGGTGAGCATCGAGTCGAGCCGCATCGCTCTGGAGCGCTCGCGCAATCCGCGCGTCCGCCAGTACGCCCACAACGTTCTCGTCGAGCGCAAGGCCACCACCCAGGCGCTGCTGCCCGAGGGCACCTCGCTGACCGCCGGCGGCACCGTCGTCTCCGACACCCAGCCCTTCGAGACCCGCCTCGACAACCCGGTCGGCGTGGTGCTCGCCCCGGTGACGATCTCGGCCACGATCGCCCAGCGCGTGGTCGGCGGCGTCCTCGGCGGCGTCGGCCTCGTGGACAACAGCCCCTCCGAGCCGGGCCGTCGCGTCGCCATCGGCGCCGAGGGCCAGGGCCGCATCGACCGCCTGAAGTCCGCCCGCCCGGGCCGCGACTTCGACCGCGCCTATGTCGACCAGCAGGCCAATTCGGATGCCCGCACCCTCGGCCTCTACGCCTCCTATGCCCGCAACGGCGACAGTGCGCAGGGCCGTGAGTTCGCCAACCAGGCGTTGCCCTACATCGCCGGCGAGCACGCCCACTCGGCCAACCTCGCCGACCGCATCAACTGAGCGGCGCACGCCGAACCGAACGAAAGAAGGGTCGCCCCCGAGGGGCGGCCCTTCTTTTTTGTCCGGCGATCCGCCACGTCCCTTCAGGCGGTCGCCACCAGGGCCTCCACGGCGGCGCCGAGCTCGTCGAAATGGGCGATGACCCGATCCGGACCGAGTTCGGTCACCGGCAGGTCGGTGTAGCCGAAGGGCACGGCCACCACGGGGATGCCGGCGGCCTTGGCGGCGTCGATGTCGGCCCGGGAATCCCCCACCATCACGGCCCGGGCCGGATCGCCGCCGGCCCGCTCCACCGTCAGGGTGATGTGGCGCGGATCCGGCTTGAAGTAGGGGAAGGTCTCGCGGCCGCAGATCGTCGCGAAGCGGTCGGCGATGCCGAGCAGCCCGAGCAGGCGTACGGCCTGGCCCTCGTACTTGTTGGTGCAGACGGCGAGGAGGAAGCCGCGGGCCCGAAGGGCGTCCAGTGCCTCGACCACGCCGGGGAACAGGTGCGACTGCTCGCAGAGATGGTCGCCGTAATGGGCGATGAAGTCCGAGAACAGCGCTTCCAACCGCTCGGTCGAGAGCGGCTCGCCGGCCGTGGTAAAGCCGCGCTGGATCAGGGCCTTGGCCCCCGCCCCGATCATGTCCCGGGCCTTTTCGAGGGGCAGCGCCTGGAGTCCCTCCCGGCGCAGGATCACGTTGAGGGTGCCGATGAGGTCGCCGGCGGTCTCGGCGAGGGTCCCGTCGAGATCGAAGACGGCGATGGGCGGCAGGGCGATCATGGACGCTCTCGGGAATGGGGTAGCACGGGCCGGATGGAGCCGCCGCTCTAGCTCATCCGGGCCGGACGGGCGAGGCCGGCCGGCGCAGGACCGCCCGGCCTTTGCCGGTGGACAGGTGAACGGGGTGCCGGGCGGTCGTCCCGGCCGCACTTGCCTCGGCGTCTCGGCCTCCTGTACGGTTCGCAGATCGACGGCCGGGGGGCCGCTGCCCATCATCGATGACGCTCCGATGCCCGCGCCGCAGGCCCGGTGCAGGGGCATCTCGTGAGCGGAACGGGCGGATGCGGGCGATTTCGGAGGGGGCGATGACGGAAACGGTCCCGGGTTGGTCGGATGAGCGGGTCGATCTCCTGCGCCGGCTATGGGAAGACGGCCTGAGCGCCAGCCAGATCGCAACGCAGCTCGGCGGGGTGACCCGCAACGCGGTCATCGGCAAGGTGCACAGGCTCGGCCTGTCGGGACGCGTGAAGTCGGCCGAGACGCCCGGCGTCTCGCCCCGCAAGGTGGTGCGCGAGGTGGAACTCGAGGTCGTGGCGCCGGCCGTGGCGGCCGAGATCGACGGGACGCCCGCCACCTTCGAGGCTCCTCCGGCCCCGCCGGCCGTGGTGGCTCCGGTCGCCCTGACGATCTCGCGCCGCGTCACGATCATGGACCTGCGGGAATCGATGTGCCGCTGGCCCATCGGCGATCCGACCTCGCCCGACTTCCACTATTGCGGCGACCGCTCGATCACCGGCCTGCCCTACTGCACCACCCATGCGCAGATCGCCTACCAGCCGGCGGCCGAGCGCAAGCGCGACCGGCGCGTCGGGGGCTTCCGCTGATCCTGCGCGCGGGCGCGGCACGGTTTCGAGATTTCGTGCGTTGATCACCGTCGCCGGTTCCGGACCGGCGAAAGAAGGTGACGAGCCGTGACGGAGCCAACGAGCACAATCGACGCCGACGAGGCCGCCTTCCTCGACCTGCACGCGCAGCGCGAGGATCTGGAGCGGCAATTGTCGCTGGTGCAGCTGCGCCGGCAGTTCGGCCCCGGTCAGGAAGCGGTCGACCAGGCCGCCGCCGACGAGCAGGCCCTGCTCCTCAGGCTGGACCGGGTCCTGACCCAGATCCGCGCCGCCGAGTACAAGCGTCAGCCGAACGCGCGGCGCTGGTAGCGGGCGCCGGTCGGAGCCTCAGTCGAGGCGCCGCCGGTCCCGCTCCTTGTGCCGCAGGCGCAGCAGAAGGTCGATCTGGCCATCGGGGATCGGCAGGGTGTCGCAGGTCTCTTCGTAGATCGAGCGCAGGGCTGTCCCGAGACGATACCGCGTGTCGTCGGGCAGGTTGGGCTGACAGGCATGCGCCGTGTCCTCCCGCATCTCGCCGTCGCAAACTCTCTGGTCCAACGTCTCAGTCCCTCGTTCGAGCGATCCAACGCCGGCGCCGAATCGGAGCGCACCCGCCGTTCATCCAGTGTCGGCGAACATGGTTAAGAGACCGTTAACGACAGGCTCTTTCAGCGGCAGGGGGCTCGCCCGGCGGTCAGGCATCGGCGGACTGGAGCAGGCGGGCGGCCGCGGCGCGCGCCTCGTCGGTCACGGTGGCGCCGGCGAGCATGCGGGCGATCTCCTCGCGCCGGGCCGGCGCTTCGAGGGAGGCGACCCGGGTCGCGACCCGGTCGCTGCCCTTGACGGGGTCCTTGGCGATCAGGAAATGCGTCTCCGCCCGCGCAGCGACCTGCGGCGCGTGGGTCACGGCCACCACCTGCACCCGGGTGGCGAGGCGCCCGAGCCGGGCGCCGATCGCATCCGCCACCGCGCCGCCGACGCCGGTGTCGATCTCGTCGAAGATCAGGGTGGGGGCGGAGCCCTTGTCGGCGAGCACCACCTTCAGGGCGAGCATGAAGCGGGAGAGCTCGCCGCCGGACGCGACCTTCATCATCGGCCCCGGGCGCGTGCCCGGGTTGGTCTGAGCCCAGAACTCGACCCGGTCGTAGCCGGCCGCGTCGCGGGATTCCGGATCGGTGGCGATCTCGGTGATGAAGCGGGCCCGTTCCAGCTTGAGCGGCGGCAATTCGGCCTTCACCGCCGCGTCGAGGGCCTTGGCCGCCCGCTTGCGCCCCTCCGTGAGCTTGGCGGCCGCTTTCGCGTAGGCGGCCTCGGCGGCGGCCAGCGTGGCCTCCAGCCCGCCCAGGGCCTCCTCGCCGGCATCGATGGCGGCGACGTCCGCGGCGTAGCGCTCGCGCAGGGCCGCGAGGTCGTCGACCGGCACCTGGTACTTGCGCGAGGCGGCCCGCAGCGCGAACAGCCGCTCCTCCACCCGCTCCAGCTCCCGCGGATCGAACTCGGCCTCGCGCAGGGCCACGTCGAGGATGGAGTGGGCCTCGTCGAGGGCCGTCAGGGCCGTGTCGAGGGCGGCGACGCAGGGCTCGACCAGGGCCGGCAGCTGCGCCGCCCGCCGCTCGAGCTTGCGCAGGGCCGAGGAGAGGTGGGAGACGATCGGCCCGCCCGAGGCTTCGATCGCCTCGTTCAGCTCGCGGGCGACCTTCTCGCTCTGCTGCATCACCGTGCGGCGCTCGGCGAGGGTGGTCTCCTCGCCCGGCTCCGGCGCGAGGGTCTCCAGTTCGGCCACGGCGTGGCGCAGGAAATCGGACTCCTTGGCGGCGGCTTCGACCCGGGCCCTGTGCTCGGACAGGGCGGACCGGGCCCCCTTCACGCGCCGGGCGGCCTCCGTGACCTGGGCCAGGGGGCCCTGTAGGCCGCCGAAGGCATCGAGGATGGCGCGGTGGGTGGTGGGATCGGCGAGCGCCCGGTCGTCGTGCTGGCCGTGGATCTCCACGAGGGCCGCGCCGATGGCCCGCAGCACCTGGACGCCGACGGCCTGGTCGTTGACGAAGGCGCGGGTGCGTCCGTCCGCCATCTGCACCCGGCGCAGGATGAGGTCGCCCTCGGTGTCGATCTCGGCCTGCGCGGCGAGCGCCCGGGCCGGGTGGTCGAGGGGTACGTCGAACACGGCGGTGACGGCGCCCTGCCCTTCCCCATGCCGCACGAGGCGGCCGTCGCCGCGCCCGCCCAGCGCCAGGGCGAAGGCGTCGAGCAGGATCGACTTGCCCGCGCCCGTCTCGCCGGTCAGGACGCTGAGTCCATCGCGAAAATTCAGGACGAGCTTGTCGATGAGAACGATGTCGCGGATCGCGAGCTGGCTCAGCATGCCGCGTCTGGGGTCCCGTTGTGAACGCTGGCGCCGTGTTTACGGCGAAGTGCCGCCGGCTTCACGCAAAAAGATGCCGCCCCCCTCGGGGAGCGGCAAAGCGGCACTCGACGGGCGTGGAACGTGGAGACCTACTGGGCCTCGGCGGTGCGCCCGATCACGCCGCGATAGACCTTGCTGAGCCAGGAGGTCTTCTCCTCGCGCGGCTCTAGGCCCCCGTTCTGCAGGAGCGCATGGGCGTCCTTGTACCAGGGGCTGTCGGGGAAGTTGTGGCCGAGCACCGCGGCGGCGGTCTGCGCCTCCTGGGTCAGGCCCAGCGCCATGTAGGCCTCGGTCAGGCGCTCGAGGGCCTCTTCGGCGTGCCGGGTCGTCTGGTACTTGCTCACCACGTCGCGGAACCGGTTGATCGCAGCCGGGAAGTTGCGGCGCTCCAGGTAGAAGCGTCCGACCTCCATCTCCTTGCCGGCGAGCTGGTCGCGGGTGATCTGGATCTTGGCCTTGGCGTCGGCCGCGTATTCGGAGGTCGGATACTTCTGGACGAGCTCCTGCAGGCCGGCGAGCGCCTTCTCGGACCGGTCCTGGTCGCGGGTGACGTCGGGGATCTGCTTATAGTGCGACATCGCCATCAGGTACTGGGCGTAGGCCGCATCCTTGCTCGCCGGGTGGCGCTGGAGGTAGCGCTTCGAGGCGTTGATGGCGTCGTCGTACTTCGCGCCCTCGTAATTGGCGTAGGCCGTCATCAGCAGCGCTTTGCGCGACCAGTCGGAGTAGCTGTAGGCCTTGTCGAGCTCGCCGAACTTCTTCGACGCGCCCTCGTAGTCCTTGTCCTCCATCCGCGCCAGGCCCTCGCTGTAGAGCTTGTCGGCCGGAACGTCCGGGATGACCTCGGGCTTGTACTTCTCGGCGAAGGGATTGATCGAGTCGAGGGCGTCGCAGCCGCCGAGGCCGAAGCCGACGAGGGTCACCAGCACGGCCGCCATCGCACCGCTTTTGGGTTGGTTCAGGCGCATTCCGGTCTTCCCCCAACAGACGGGCCTGTCCTCAGGCGCGCGTCGTCAAGCCATCACAAAGGTCGGTCGCGTGGCTGACGGCCTCATGCCACGATCCGGGTGCGCTGCACACCGGACGGACGTCCCGTTTCACGCTCGATTCACCGTGGAGCGCGATTTGGGCGCGAAAGCGGCGGGCGGGCCACGCCCTTCACAGAAACGAAGGCTGTGTGTCGGTGGCGCTACAGATCGCCGACGAAGGCGGCGATGCCGAGGCTGGCGCCGAACTCGGTCAGGCTGGCCTCGCGGCGGGCACCGGGCCCCTCGACGATGGCGTAGTTGGCGCGATCGGAGAACAGGGCGGTGAGGACGCCGACATTCATGCGGTGGCCGCCGCAATAGGAGCGGTAGCCGCCCTGGAGCGGGAGCCCGGCGAGGGCGAGGTCGCCCACGGCGTCGAGGAACTTGTGCCGGACGAACTCGTCCGCGTAGCGCAGGCCCTCGGGGTTCACGACGGCGGTCTCGCCGACCGCGACGGTGTTCTCCAGGGAGGCGCCGAGGGCGAAGCCAGCCTTCCAGTAGCGCTCCACGTCGCGCATCATGCCGAAGGTGCGGGCGCCGGCGATCTCGCGGCGGTAGGCGGAGGGGGTGAGGTCCATCGCCTTGCGGCTGCGGCCGATCACCGGATTCTCGAAATCGATCTCCACGTCGAGGCGGAAGCCCCGGTCGATGGGGCGGAGCTCGGCGAAGGCCCGGCCGACCTCGATGCGGACGGAGCGGAGGACCTTGATCCAGCGCTTGGCGGCGCCGCAGGTCGCGGTGCCGACGCCGTCGATGGCCTGTACGTAGGGGAGCGCGCTGCCGTCGAGGATGGGCATCTCGGGGCCGTCGATCTCGACGAGGACGTTGTCGATCCCGAGGCCGTAGAGCGCCGACATCAGGTGCTCGATGGTGGCGACGGCGCCGCTCTCGACGTCACCGATGACGGTGCAGAGTTCGGTGGCGGAGACGCAGGCGTGGTGGGCCTTGATGAGCCGGTCGTTGCCGGTGGGCATTCCGGTGCGGAGGAAGGCGATGCCGTGGTTGGCGGGGGCCGGATGCAGCGTGATCTCGACCGGATTCCCGGAGTGGACGCCGATGCCGCTCAGGGTCGCGGGGGCTTTGAGGGTCGTCTGTTGGTTCGTTCGCATTCCATAGCCCTCGGCCGTGATCGGGCGCGCGCATCCCGTTGGGATGCGCTGTTCGCCCCTTGCGATCCGTCCGCTGCTTGAAGCCCCTGCCGGCGTCTGATGGCCGAAACCACCGCGCCTTGTCGTTCCAAAATTCGTATAGCCGCGCCTCAAAGGCAGGCCAAATCACGGATTCTTACGCTGTGTTACAGCCGCGGTTTCCACCAGCGAATCCGAATCTCGTTTTGAAACAACGATTTAACAATAGGCATAGCCCGGAGCCGCGAGGCTCCGGGCCTGTGGCTGAAATATCTCAGCCCGGGTGTTGAAGGGTCCGCCGGACCCCGGTTTCAGTTCGCCTGGCGGCGCAGGAAGGCCGGGATCTCGAGCTGATCGTCGTCCATCATGCGGGCCTGGGGGGCGACGCGACCCTGAGGATCGAGGTTGCCCTGGGCCGGGCGGTATGCCGGGGGCGCCTGCACCGGGACGCGCTTGGCGTAGTCCGCGGGCGGGGCGGCCTGCGGGACAGGGGCGGCGGGCGCCCGCATCGGCGGGAGCGGCGCGGCCTCGACATCCTCGCGGCGTCCGCCGAAGCCCACCGTCGCGAGACGGCGCAGCAGCGTCATGCGCTTGGAGTCGCCGACCGGCTCCGCCGGCTGCTCCTCGCGGGCCCGGAGCTGGGCCTGGGCGGGAAGCGGCAGGTCCTGGATCTGCGGCATGCGGGGGGCGCGGGCCACGGCCACGGCCGGCCGGGGCGGCACGAACGGGCCGGCGGCATGCTGGGGCGCAGGCTCGGGGGCCGGCATCGGCGCGGGCTCGTAGGACATGGCGGCGCGCGGCTGGGTCTGGGTCAGCATCACCTCGTCGCGCATCACCGGGGCCTGCGGCAGCTCGACCCGCATCGGCTCGGGGGCGAGGGCCACCGGCTCGGGGGCGCGCAGGGTCTGCTGCACCGGCGCCTGGACCGGGGCGGGCTGGAGCGACGCAGCCTGGAGCGACGCCGGGGCGGCGGGCTGCGCGGCCGGGGCCGCTACGGCTCCGTCCTGTCCGACGGGGCGAAAGGTGGAGGCGGGCTGTGCGGCCCGCGCCCTCGCTTCCGCACGCAGACGCTCGGCGACCTCGGCGATGCGCTGCTCGGTCTGCACGATGTCGGGGTTGTTCTGGGAGTTGGCGGCGATCAGGGCCGGCTCGATGCCGGTGGCGACCACCGAGACCCGGATGATGCCGTCGAGGCTCTCGTCGAAGGTGGCGCCGAGGATGATGTTGGCGTCCGAGTCGACCTCCTCGCGGATGCGGGTGGCGGCCTCGTCGAGTTCGTAGAGCGTGAGGTCGTTGCCGCCGGTGATCGAGATCAGCAGGCCGCGGGCGCCCTTCATCGAGACGTCGTCGAGGAGCGGGTTGGCGATGGCGGCTTCCGCCGCGCGGTTGGCGCGGTTCTCGCCCGAGGCCTCGCCGGTGCCCATCATGGCCTTGCCCATGCCGCGCATGATCGCGCGGACGTCGGCGAAGTCGAGATTGATCAGGCCTTCCTTGACCATCAGGTCGGTGATGCAGGCGACGCCCGAGTAGAGCACCTGGTCGGCCATCGCGAAGGCGTCGGCGAACGTGGTCTTCTCGTTGGCGACCCGGAACAGGTTCTGGTTCGGGATCACGATCAGGGTGTCGACGGCGGCCTGGAGCTCCTGGATGCCGGCCTCGGCCGTGCGCATCCGGCGCACGCCCTCGAACTGGAAGGGCTTGGTGACGACGCCGACGGTGAGGATGCCCATGTCGCGGGCGGCGCGGGCGATGACGGGGGCCGCACCGGTGCCGGTGCCGCCGCCCATGCCGGCGGTGATGAAGCACATGTGGGCGCCGGAGAGCTGGTCACGGATCTCGTCGATCACCTCGTCGGCGGCCGCAGAGCCGACCTCGGGGTGCGAGCCGGCGCCGAGGCCCTGCGTCACGCCGAGGCCCATCTGGATCACGCGCTCGGCCTTCGAGGAGGTCAGCGCCTGGGCGTCGGTGTTGGCGACCACGAACTCGCAGCCCAGCAGGCCGGATTCGATCATGTTGTTCACGGCGTTGCCGCCGGCTCCGCCGACACCGAAGACGGTGATGCGGGGCTTGAGTTCCCGGATATCCGGCGCCTGCAGACTGATGGCCATGATGTCGAGCCTCTCGTGCCTTTCACGTTTCGTTTGACGCCTGCCTGAAGCCAGGAGCGCCGATTTGGGTCTGGCCGTTCCACCCACCCCGCGGGGTTTCGGGCATTCCGGCGGTCGTCTCAGAAGCTCTCGCGGATCCAGCGTCCGACGCGCGAGAGGTAGCCGTCCGTTCCCGTGCCGGCGAAGGCCCCGTGGCCCCGCGGCTCGAAATGCTCCGCATGCGCCACCTGCGGGTAGACCAGGAGGCCCACCGCCGCCGAGAAGGCGGGGCCCTTGGCGGCCTCCGGCAGGCCGCGGATGCCCAGCGGCCGGCCGATGCGGACCTGGCCCTCCATCACCCGGCGGGCGACCTCCGGCAGGCCGACGAGCTGGCTCGCGCCCCCCGTCAGCACCACCCGGCGCCCGGCCTGGGCCGAGAAGCCCGCGGCGCGCAGGCGGTCGCGCACCAGTTCCACCACCTCCTCGACGCGCGGGCGGATGATCCGCACGAGCTGCGAGCGCGGCACGTGGTTGGGCGCGTCGCCCTCGTCCTCGCCGACCCCGTGGACCGCGATCATGTCGCGCTCGTCGGAAGCGGTGGCGATGGCCGAGCCGTAGAGGGTCTTGAGGCGCTCGGCCGCGGCGACCCGGGTGGAGAGGCCGCGCGCGATGTCCATGGTGACGTGGTGGCCGCCGACCGCGACCGCGTCCACGTGGACGAGATGGCCGCCGGAGAACACGCCGACGCTGGTGGTGCCGCCGCCCATGTCGACCACGGCGACGCCCATCTCGGCCTCGTCGTCGACGAGCGCCGAGAGGCCGGCGGCGTAGGGGGTGGCGATCACCGCCTCGACGCCGAGGTGGCAATGCTCGACGGCGAGCATGAGGTTGCGGGCCGCGGCCGCCTCGCCGGTGACCACATGCAGGTCGACCCCGAGGGCGTCGCCCATCATGCCGGACGGATCGATGACCGTGCCCTGGCCGTCGATGGCATAGCCCGTGGGCAGGGCGTGGAGCACGGCCCGGCCGGGGCTGACGCCGTGGGCCGAGGCGGTCTCCAGCACGCGCTCCACGTCGGAGCCCGTGACGGTGCCGGTGCGGGTGCCGACGCGGGCCTCGAAGTGCTGCGAGCCGATGCGGCCGCCGGACATGTTGACGATGACCGACTGCACCTCGACCTTCGCCATCCGCTCGGCGGCGTGGACCGCCTGGCGGATCGCGCCCTCGGCGGCCTCGAGGTCGACGATGACGCCGCCCTTGAGTCCCTGCGAGCGCTGGTGGCCGATGCCGATGACGCGGGCGAAGTGGGTGCGCCCGCGCAGGGTGGTGAGGGCCTCGGCCGGCTGGAGCTCGGCGATGAGGCAGACGACCTTGCTCGTTCCGATATCGAGCACCGAGAGGGTGGTGCTGCGCCGGGCGGAGAGTGGTTTCAGGCGTGGGGTGAGGCCGTGCGGGTCGTGCATCGGGCTACCGGGCGGAGCGGGTGTGGAGGGGACGGGACGCGGGATGCGCCGGACGGATCGTGCGGCTCATGTGCTGGTCCCCTTGGGCTTCGACTTCTTCTGGGATTCGGCGCGGGCCGCGGCCGCCTCCTCGGTGAGCCGCACCACCACCCGGTCGGGCATGCGCAGGTCCACCGCGATGATGTCCTTCTCGAGGATGCGGTTGTCGCGCTCGAGCTTGACCAGCCGGGCCAGGGCCTCGGTGGCGCCGGTCTCGGGCAGGCGGATGTCGACGCCGTCGAGCTTGAGAGTCCAGCGGCGGCCGGAGACGTAGGTGCCGGCCTTGACCCGCTCGGCCAGGGTGCCGGCCGCCTCGATCAGGGCGAGGTAGTCCTTGAGCTTCAGGTTGGCGTCGTCGCCGACCACGAGGGGAAGGGCGGCGTAGCGGTCGTCGCGCATCTGGTCGATCACCGTGCCGTCGGCGGCGATCACGGCGATCTCGCCGTTGCGCTGCCAGAGGGCGGCGGGCTCGCGCTCGACCTGGGTGATGACGATCTCGTTCGGATAGACCTTGCGCACGGAGGCGCTGGCGATCAGCGGCACCGCCAGCAGGCGCTCGCGGGCTTCCGCCACGTCGAGGAAGACCACCGAGGAATGGCCGTCGATGCCGGCGGCCTGCAGCACTTCGCGCTCGTAGAGGCGGGCGATGCCCGAGATGGTGACGCGCTCGACGCCGAAGCCGGCGAGCCGCGCCATGATGTCGAGGGGGCGGCCGTGCTCCGCCACGAAGCGGTCATAGGCGCCGCTGCCGACGAAGCCCGCAAGGGCGAGGGCCGCGAAGGAGACGGAGAAGCCCGCCGTGCCGAGGTGGCGCGGGACGCGGCGCTCGATCGGGAGAGCGAGACGGGAGCGGCGGCCGGGCGGCGCGAAGCGGCGCAGGCGAGCGCCGAGCGCCGCGCGGACGGAGGCGATCGTCCCGGCGGCGGGCCCGAGCGGACCCTGGCCCAGAGGACCTTGGCCGCCGAACGGGCCTTCGGCCCCTACCGGCCCAACGTTGCGTCCTCCACCATCCATTGGACGAGCTCACCGAAACTATAGCCCGCGTGGGCTGCGATCTCCGGGACCAAGCTCGTCTTCGTCATGCCGGGTTGCGTGTTGACCTCCAGCACGACGAGGGCACCGGTTCCCCCCGGTGTGTCGTCGTAGCGAAGGTCCGCACGGCTGATGCCCCGGCACCCGAGTGCTTGATGCGCCGTTAACGACAACTCTTGGACACGCTGGTAAAGATTTGGTTTAATTTCTGCCGGGAGGACGTGGATCGACCCCCCCTCGGCGTACTTCGCGTCGAAGTCGTACCACTCCCCCGAAGCCGGCTTGATCTCGATCACGCCGAGGGCCCTGTCGCCCATCACGGCGCAGGTCAGCTCGCGCCCGGCGACGTAGGTTTCCGCAAGGATTTCATCGCCATAGCCCCAATCCTCCCGGCCCACCTCCTGGGGCGGATGGGAGCGTCCGTCGCGCACGATGATGACCCCCATGGAGGAGCCCTCGGCCACCGGCTTCAGCACGTAGGGCGGCGTCAGCACGTGTGACTTTGCGGCCTCATGACGGTTAACGACGCGGCCCTCCGGGACGCTGACGCCGGCCGCCCGCATGACCACTTTGGCACGTTCCTTGTGCATCGCCAGCGCCGAGGCCAGCACGCCGGAATGGGTGTAGGGGATGCGCAGCAGCTCCAGCAGGCCCTGGATCGTGCCGTCCTCGCCCGCCGGCCCGTGCAGCGCGTTGAAGGCCACGTCGGGCCGCAGGTCGGTGAGCACCGTCGCGATGTCCGGCTGGACGTCGACGCGGGTGACGCGGAAGCCCTGCCCCTCCAGGGCATCGGCACAGGCATGGCCCGAATTCAGGGAGACCGGCCGCTCGGAGGACCACCCGCCCATGAGGACGGCGACGTGCTGGGACATGGGGACTCCTGGGAATTGCGCGAACATGGATTACGTCGTCACGCCGGCCTTCGCGGGCCTATCCTGTCGTGGATCGCATCGAAAACCGCGCCAGCCGCCATCGACGGCAGCGTCCCGATCCGCCGGAGAATGCGAGCCGGTTCGATGCAGGCCAGCTTGACGGGTCTGACGACAGACGGCGCATCCAGTCCGGCGGCGGCAAGATCGTCGATCGCCAGATCGCCTCCGAGGGCGGGGTTGTTCGCGCTGGTGATCATCGCGATCCAGACGAATCCCGCCTCGGCGACGGCCTGCCCCGAGATCACGACGGCCGGGCGACGCTTCTCGGCGAGACGATCGGAGTAGGGAAACGGCACGACCACCACGGTCCCGGCGGGGAACGTGCGTCCGCCGGGGTCCCTAGAGATTGCCATAGGCTTCTTCGTCGGCGGCACCGGCCCATTCCGTGAACGTCACGAAGGGGTCTTCGCCCTCGGGCCGCGCCTTCTCGATACGGATACCGTCCGGGGTGATCACGTAGCGAAGGCGATCACCCGGGCGGATATCGAGGCGTTCGCGAACTTCGGCCGGGAGAACAGTCTGGCTCTTCACGGAGACCTTCGAGTAGGTCGTCAGGACGTCCCGTCCGGTCATCGGCACCCTCCCGCTGGAATACTTACGTCTTACCGCCTTACTGCGCCCGTGTCGATATCCCGATGCGCTTGATCTCCCAGTGGAGCTCGACGCCGGAGGTCTCGCGCACGCGCCGGCGCACCTCCTCGCCGAGCCCCTCGATGTCGGCGGCGCTCGCGTTGTCGCGGTTGATCAGGAAGTTGCAGTGCATCTCCGAGACCTGCGCGCCGCCGACCGTCAGGCCGCGGCAGCCGGCCGCGTCGACGAGCTGCCAGGCCTTGCCTCCGGGCGGGTTCTTGAAGGTGGAGCCGCCGGTGCGCTCGCGGATCGGTTGGGCCGCCTCGCGGGCCGCCGTCACCCGCTCCATCTCGGCCTCGATCGTCTCGCGGTTCCCCGGGCGGCCCCGGAAGACCGCGCTCGTGAAGATCACATCCTCGGGGGCGCCGCTGTGCCGGTAGGCGAAGCCCATCTCCGCATGGGTGAAGCGGCGCGCCTGCCCCCGGCGGTCGACGCCGTGGGCCTCCACGAGCACGTCGGTGGTCTCGCCGCCGTGTGCGCCCGCATTCATGCGCAGCGCGCCGCCGACCGAGCCGGGAATGCCGCGGAAGAACGCCAGCCCGTCGAGCCCGGCCTCGGCCGCCGCCTTGGCGAGGCGCATGTCGGGCATCGCCGTGCCGACCCGCAGGGTCTCGCCGTCGATTTCCACCATTCCGAAGGCCCGGCCGCCGAGGCGGATCACGACGCCCGGCACGCCACCGTCGCGCACGATGAGGTTCGAGCCGAGCCCGATCACGGTGACGGGGGTCTCCGGGTCCAGGGCCGCCAGCAGAAGGCCGAGATCCTCCGCATCGGCGGGCGTGAACAGCACCTGCGCCGGACCGCCGACCCGGAACCAAGTCAGGTCCGACAGGGGCTGGTTGGCGATGAGCCGTCCGCGCAAGCGCGGCGACCGGGCGCGGATGTCGGGGGTGATGTCCGGGAAGGCGGTCATACGCACACCTCCCCTCTCCCCGCGTCGGGTTCGACGGCCGCTCCCCGCAGGCGGGGAGAGGCTGGAAGGGCCGCGCGGATCGTCGCGGTGACACACTCGGTCTGTTGCATGATGTCGGTATTCCAAAAGCGCAGGACGCGGTGGCCGCGTGCGGCGAGCCAGGCATCCCTGACGTGATCGCGCCCGTTCTCGGCATGCGGACTGCCATCCGCCTCGCCGATGATCCGCGCCTCGCGACGGACAAAGTCCGTGACATGGGAGCCGATCTGCTCCTGCCGAACGACCTTGAAGCCAGCCAGTCGCCGCTCCCTCAGGTGCGACCAGAGGCGGTGCTCGGCCTCCGTCTCGTTGGCCCGGGGGGTCCGGCGGACGCGCGTGCGCGCCTTCGAAGCGGCGCGCACCGGCGGCTCACGCCTTCACGCCGTCCAGGGCGGAGAGTTCGCCCGGCAGGGCGTAGGCCCATTGCGTGATGTTGCCGGCGCCCAGGCACACCACGTAGTCGCCGGGCTTGGCGCGGCCGGCGACGATGCCGGCGAGGTCCTCGGAGCGCTGCAGCGCGATGGCGTCGCGATGGCCGCGCGACTTCAGTCCCGAGACGAGACCGTCGCGGTCCATGCCCTCGATCGGCGCCTCGCCCGCCGCGTAGACGGGGGCGACGATGACCGTGTCGGCATCGTTGAAGCAGGTGCAGAAATCGTCGAACAGCGTGGCGAGGCGCGTGTAGCGGTGCGGCTGCACGATGGCGATGACGTTGCCCTCGGTGGAGGCGCGGGCGGCCTTCAGCACCGCCTTGATCTCCACCGGATGGTGTCCGTAATCGTCGAAGATCAGGGCGCCGTTCCACTCCCCGGTCCGGGTGAAGCGGCGCTTGACGCCACCGAAGCCGGCCAGCGCCTTGCGGATCGCCTCCGGCTCGACACCGAGCTCGTGGGCCACCGCGAGCGCCGCGGTGGCGTTCAGCGCGTTGTGCTTGCCCGGCATGGGCAGGACGAGGTCCTCCATCTCGAGGCGGAAGCCCGGGCGCCGGTCGCGGATCATCACGCGGAAGCGGCTCATGCCCCCACGCAGGTCCACGTCGATGAGGCGGACATCGGCCTGCGGGTTCTCGCCGTAGGTGATGATGCGGCGGTCCTCGATGTGGCCGACGAGGTCCTGCACGATCGGGTGGTCGATGCACATCACGGCGAAGCCGTAGAACGGGATATTGTCGATGAAGCGGCGGAAGGCGTCCTTGACCGCGTCGAACGAGCCGAAATGGTCGAGGTGCTCGGGGTCGATGTTGGTGACGATGGCGACGTCCGCCGGCAGCTTCAGGAAGGTGCCGTCCGATTCGTCGGCCTCCACCACCATCCACTCGCCCTCGCCCATGCGGGCATTGGTGCCGTAGGCGTTGATGATGCCGCCGTTGATCACGGTGGGGTCGAGGTTGCCGGCGTCGAGCAGGGTGGCGACGAGGGAGGTCGTCGTGGTCTTGCCGTGCGTGCCCGCGATGGCGACGCAGGACTTGAAGCGCATCAGCTCGGCCAGCATCTCGGCCCGGCGCACCACCGGAAGGCGGCGCTCGCGGGCGGCCACGAGTTCGGGGTTGTCGCGGCGGATCGCGGTTGAGACCACCACGAGGGCGGCCTCCTCGACGTTGCCGGCCTCGTGGCCGATGAAGGTGCGCATGCCCTTCTCGGCCAGGCGCCGGACGTTGGCGTTGTCGTTGGCGTCCGACCCCTGCACGGTATAGCCGAGGTTGTGCATCACCTCGGCGATGCCGGACATGCCGATGCCGCCGATGCCGATGAAGTGGATGGGGCCGAGCTTGTCGGGCAGCTTCATGGGAAGGACCAGTCTCAGGGGCGTCGGGCGCGGACGAATGGGCGCCGACGGGATCTACCGGGCGGAAGGGCTCAAGGGTTCGCCGCCGTCGCGACGACGATGTCGGCCAGCCGCTCGGCGGCGTTGTGAATTCCAGCGCTTTTGGCGGCTGAGGCCGCCGCGGTCAATTTTTCGGGATTGGTGAAGAGGTCGACCAGCTCCGCCGTCAGCCGGTCCGGCGTGAAGGCGGATTGCGGAATCGCCTGCGCGGCACCGATGGTCGCGAGCGTCGCCGCATTGGCCGCCTGGTCCTGGTCGAGGGCGCCGGGCAGCGGCACCAGGATGGCGGGCCGGCCGATGGCGGCGAGTTCCGAGACGGTCGAGGCGCCGGAGCGGCCGATCACGAGATGGGCCGCCGCCATGCGGGCGGGCAGGTCCTTGAAGAAGGGCGCAGCCTCGAGGCCGGCGAGGCCCAGGCCGAGATAGAGGTTCTGGACCTGCGTCAGATCCTCAGCCCGCACCTGCTGCACGAGGTGGAGGCGCGCACGCAGGTCGGCGGGCAGGTTGGCGATGGCGCCGGGCACGACCTCGCCCATCACCCGTGCGCCCTGGCTGCCGCCGAAGACGAGGAGATGCAGGGGATCGCCGGCGCCCACCGGCGGGTAGGAACTCTTCGCCGCCTCGAGCACCGCCGGGCGTAGGGGATTACCGGTATGGGTCCGGGGGGCGAGGGCCTTGGCGGGCACGCCGCGCACGTCGCGAAAACCCGTGGCGATGGCCCGGGCACCCCGGGCCAGGAAGGCGTTGGCCCGCCCCATCACGGCGTTCTGCTCGTGCAGCACGGTCGGCACGCGCAGGAGCTGCCCCGCCAGCATCGGCGGCACCGTGGGGTAGCCGCCGAACCCCACGATGGCGGCCGGGTTGATGCGTCGGATCTGCCGGGCGGCGACGCCGAAGCCCCGCCCGAGGGTGAGGAGCGCGGCACCGCGCTGGATCAGGGAACGGCCGGAGGGCGTGGCCGACGCGATGGTGACGATCTCGGAGGCCGGGAAGCCGGCGGCGATGGAATCCACCCGCGCATCGGTGGCCAGCACCACCCGCACGCCCCGGGCGCGCAGGGCATGCGCCAGGCTCTCGGCGGGGAACAGATGCCCGCCCGTGCCGCCGGCACAGAGCAGGATCGTGGCGGTCGCAACGGTCAACGCATCACTCCGGCGATCGTCGCCGGGGCGGTGCCCGGCGGCTTCTGGCTCAGGGTGGTGGTCCGGGGGCGCTTGCGGGTCAAGGCCACGAGAAAGCCCATGCCGAGGGCCAGCGAGATCAGCGAGGAGCCGCCGTAGGAGACGAAGGGCAGCGTCATGCCCTTGGCGGGCATCAGCCGCACGTTCACCGCCATGTTGATGCAGGCCTGGAGCCCGAACAGGGTGGTGAGACCCGTGATCGCCAACCGCGAGAAGGTGTCGTCGGTGCGGCGGGCCAGCTTGAGGCCGCGCATGACGATGTAGGCGAAGAGCAGGACGAGCCCGAGGCAGACGATGGTGCCGAATTCCTCGCCCGTCACCGAGAAGATGAAGTCGGTATGGGCGTCGGGCAGGTGGCGCTTGGCGACGCCCTCGCCCGGGCCGGTGCCGAACCAGCCGCCGGAATTGAAGGATTGCCGGGCCCAGTAGCCCTGGAAGTTGTCGCCGGAATCGCTGTCGAGGAAGCGGTCGATGCGCTCGCGGACGTGGTGCAGGAAGCGGTAGGCGGCGGCGACGCCGATCAGGCCGCCGGCACCGAGGCCCGCCACCCAGAACCAGTGCAGGCCGGCCACGAAGAACAGCGCGCACCACACGATGGTGATGAGCATGGTCTGGCCGAAATCGGGCTGCAGCACGAGGGGCACGATGGTGACCGGCAGGAGCAGGATCGCCAGCAGGCCGCCCGGCATGTCGCGGCGCTGGGCGCCCTCCGAGAAGGCCCAGGCCGCCACCACCACGAAGGCGGGCTTCACGAATTCCGAGGGCTGGATGCCGATGGCGCCGAACTGGATCCAGCGATGGGCGCCCTTGATCTCCGGCCCGAACTTGCTCGCCAGGATGCAGAGGGCGACGCCCATCATCCAGGTGAAGAGCGCGACGCGCCGGATGTGGCGCAGGGACAGGAAGGACACGCCGACGATGATGAGGATCGTGGGCGCGAGGTAGAGGGCCTGCCGGTTGAGGAAGTGGAAGGTCGGCAGGCCGATCTTCTCGGCCACCGGCGGCCCACCGCCCATGAGGAAGACGAGGCCCGCTACCATGAGCGCCCCGAGCCCGGCGAGGAGGCCGCGGTCGACGGTCCACCACCAATCCGTCAGGGGCGTGCGTTCGGCGCGGGACATCATGGGATCAGCACTCTCCGGAGCCTCACGGCGCCCGAACGGGGCAGCCGAACGCGGCCGGCAGCCTCGGGCCGGCACGGATTCGATCCTGTGCCGGAATGGTAAACCAATCCTTGCATCCGGCCCGGTCATCCGCTGCCGTCGCCTCCGCTGGCCAAGCGCGAAGATCCGGACTCGTGCGCGCAGGACGATCGGTTCGGCGGACCGCGCGCTCGACCGGAGGCCATCGTTTCCGAGCCGCCGCAACGATCCCCGACGTCACACTCTACCGGATGACGGCGCAGGCTCTTCATTGTCCCGCCGGACAACATCTGCGCCGAGTTCCGGCCACGACTTTCGTTATGAAAACGAATCCTCTCCGGGAAAACATCTTCGACTCGGATCATCGGTTTCAAGACATCCGAATACACACAAGCGCAGGTATGATCCGCGGTGCCGCCCAACGCCTTTATATTAATTTAGTGTTATACTTTAACTGGCGCAACTCATCTCAATTCGGTCAACCTCCGACGAATTAGGAAACCCCGATGAGATCGTTCAGTAATCTAAGCATTTTGACCAAGATCATCATTCCGCTGGCGCTGACGGCGCTGGTCGCCGCGGGGCTCGTGGCCTATGCGCGCCATTCGATGGCGATGATCGCCGCTCAGACGCAGGAGATCGTGAACGTCCAGACCGCGCGACAGGGCCTTGTTCTCAACCTGCAGATCGGCCTCACCGAAGCGACCGTCCAGAACCGGAACATCCTGCTGGAGACGGCCGCCGCGAAGATGGCCGGCTACACGGCCAAAGAGGCGGCGGCGGTCCGGTCGGCGCTGGAAGCCCAGGCGAGCCTCGCGAAGTTGGCCGACACGCCGGAACGGGTGGCGACGAACACCGCGCTTCGGGACGCGGTGAACGCCTATTTCGCCGTCCTCGCCCGCGCGACGGAAGCCGGCCTGAAGAACGACCGTCAGGCCGGGATGAAGATCGCGCAGGAGGAGGCCTCACCCCTGCGCGCGAAACTGCGCGAGCAGATCTCGCAGCGGATCGCGGCGATCGATCAGGAGTTGAAGGCCAGCAGCGACCGCGCCGAAGAGCGCGCTTCCTCGGCGTCGATGCTGCTGATCGGTTCGGCCGTCGTGGGCCTCCTGGCGGCGCTGGCCATTGCGGTCGTCATCGTCGTCGGGGGGATTACGCGGCCCGTCAAGGACATGACGGCCGCGATGTCCCGGCTCGCCGCGGGCGACCTCGACATCGCCGTCGAGGGCACCGATCGCAAGGACGAGATCGGCCTGCTCGCGCGCTCCCTCGAGGTATTCAAGCGCAACGCGATCGATGCGCGCCGACTCGCGGCGGAGCAGGAGGCGGAGAACCGGACCAAGATGCGCCGGGCGGAGATCCTCAGCGACCTGACCGAGCGGTTCGAGGCCAACGTCTCGACCCTGACCCAGGGACTGGCGGGCGCCGCCACCGAGATGGAGGCCACCGCACAGTCGCTCTCGGCCACCGCCGACCAGTCGATCCGTCAGGCCACCACGGTGGCGACCGCGGCGGAGGAGACCTCCGCCAACGTCCATACGGTCGCCGCCGCCAGCGAGGAGATGTCCGCCTCGATTCAGGAGATCGTGACCCAGGTGAGCCAGTCCTCCATCAAGGCCACCCAGGCCGTTGAGGACACCCGCCGCACCGAGACCACGGTGAAGCGGCTGACGGAGGTCGCCGACAGCATCACCGACGTCGTCTCGATCATCTCGACCATCGCCGGCCAGACCAACCTGCTCGCGCTCAATGCCACCATCGAGGCGGCGCGGGCCGGCGAGGCGGGCCGCGGCTTCGCCGTGGTGGCCACGGAGGTCAAGGAACTCGCCGGACAGACGACGCGGGCCACGGAGGACATCCGGACCAAGATCGGCCAGATCCAGGACGCGACCGGCGAGGTCGTGTCCGACATCACCCGCATCGGCAGGACCATCGCCGACATGTCGACCTATTCCAACGGCATCGCCGCCGCGATGGAGGAGCAGGGGGCCGCCACCCGGGAGATCGCCCGCAACGTCCAGGAGGCCGCACAGGGCACCCAGGAGGTGACGAGCAGCATCGAGACCGTGCGGACCGGAGCGAGTTCCACCGGGGCCGCCGCCACCCAGGTCCTCGGCGCCGCGAAGGAACTGTCGCGCTACTCCGAGAACCTCGGGCAGGAAGTGTCGGCGTTCCTGGCCGGCGTGAAGGCCGCCTGAGGTCGATCAGGCCGCCCGGCAATCCTCGAACCCGGCCCGGATCTCCGCCGGGTCGAGCTTGCGGCCGATGAAGACCACGCGGGACACCCGGGGCTCGCCGTCCTTCCACGGACCCTGGAGGTCGCCGTCGAGGATCTGGTGCACGCCCTGGAAGACGAAGCGCTGCGGCTCGTTCGGGAAGGCGACGATGCCCTTGCAGCGCAGGATGTCGGGGCCCTGGACCTGGGTCAGGGTCGAGATCCAGGGCATGAACTTCTCCGGGTCCACGGGCCCGTCGATGCTGGCCGAGACCGACTGCATGTCGTCGTCGTGGTGATGGTGATGGCCCTCCTCCAGGAAGTCGGGCTCGATATCGAGGATGCGGCCGAGATCGAAGGCGTTGCGCTCCAGCACCGCCTCGAGGGGCACCGCGCAGCGCTCGGTGCGGTGGACCTTGGCGTAGGGATTGATCGCCCGGATCTGGGCCTCGACCCGGGCGAGATCGGCCTCCTCCACGAGGTCGGCCTTGTTGAGCAGGATCACGTCCGCGAAGGCGATCTGGTTCTTGGCCTCGGGCGCGTCCTTGAGGCGGTCCGAGAGCCACTTGGCGTCGGCCACCGTCACCACCGCGTCGAGGCGGGCGGCGGCGCCCACATCCTCGTCGATGAAGAAGGTCTGGGCGACGGGGGCGGGATCGGCCAGGCCCGTGGTCTCGACGATGATCGCGTCGAACTTGCCGCGCCGCTTCACCAGGCCGTCCATGATGCGGATGAGGTCGCCGCGCACGGTGCAGCAGACGCAGCCGTTGTTCATCTCGAACACCTCCTCGTCGGCGCCGATGATGAGGTCGTTGTCGATGCCGATCTCGCCGAACTCGTTGACGATCACCGCGTAGCGCTTGCCGTGGTTCTCGGTGAGGATGCGGTTCAGGAGCGTGGTCTTGCCCGCCCCCAGGTAGCCGGTGAGCACGGTGACGGGGATCTTGGCGGAGGCGGTGTTCGGGCTGTCGGACATGGTCGCTCTTCGTCGATGGCGCGGGAGGCGTCGCTGCAGCCTGTTATATTGTATCAGTTCGGTGGGATGGAACCCCGACCGGACGCAACCCCGCCGGCCCGTAGACCGTCGCAGAGCGCCGCGAGCGTGCCGCGAAAGCCCGTCGGCCCGGCGAGCAGGCGCTCCATGAGGAGACCCCCCTCGAGGGCGGCGATCACCATGCGGGCGCTGGGTCCGGGCTCGGCGGAGGCGCGGATGCACCCCGCGGCGATGCCCTCGGCGAGCACGCCCTCCAGCCATGCGATGTGCTTCTTGAAGAAGCGGGCGATGTCGGCGCGCAAGGAATCCGGCAGGGCGTCTCCCTCGATGGCCAGGACGGCACAGAGGCAGCCGAGGCCCGCCTCGACGCCGCCGAGATAGAGCGCCCCGTAGGCGGCGATCCGGCCGATCGCGTCCGGCTCGCCGGCCCGGATCTCGGCCAGTTCCGCGTCGTAGCGGGCGTCGTAGGCCTCCACGAGGGCGTGGGCGAGGTCGGACTTGGTGGCGAAGTGGTGGTGGATGCTCGCCTTGCGGATCCCGACCGTTTCGGCGAGGTCCGCGTAGCTGAAGCCGGCATAGCCCCGGCGCCGCACCAGGGTCTCGGCCTGCAGCAACAGCTCGGCACGGGTATCCCTCATCGACTGGTCGTCTCCTGGTGGACCGCCGCCCTCGTCCGCCGGTGCCCGCACGCGCAGCCGTGATCGGTCGGCAGCCGGCCTCCCGGCTTATGCCGTTGACGCGGCAAAAAATCTACCTACTAATTGGTAGAATAACAAAACGGAGGACGACGATGCGGGCGGATGCCGGCCGATCACGCTGGAGCAGCACGCGGCGCAGCGCCCTGTTCGGTGGCCTGTGCCTGTGCTGCCTGCCCACCCTCGGACGGTCCGCCGAGGGTTTCGACCTGCAGGAGGTCGGCCCCGGCATCTTCATCCGGCGCGGCCCCGACGCCGAGGCGACCCCGGAGAACAACGACGCCATCGCCAATATCGGCTTCATCGTTGGCGACCGGTCCGTGCTCGTCACCGAGTCGGGCGGGAGCCTCGCCGACGGAGCCTGGCTGCGCGCGGAGATCCGGAAGCGCACCGACAAGCCGGTCAGTCACGTGGTGCTGACCCATGTCCACCCGGACCATTGCTTCGGGGCGTCGGCCTTCGCCGAGGACAACCCGGTCTATGTCGGCCACCATGCCCTGCGCGCCGCCCTCGACGCCCGGGGCGAATACTACCGCGGCCGCCTCGCCGAGATCCTGGGTGCCGACCAGGCCGGCCGCGTGGTTTATCCCACCCTGGAGGTGGCGGATGGCGCCGCGGTGGATCTCGGCGGGCGAACCTTGCGCTTCACCGCCCACGGCGCGGCGCATACGAACTGCGACCTCTCCATGCGCGACTCGGCGAGCGGCATCCTGTTTCCCGCCGACCTCCTCTTCGTGACCCGCATCCCCTCCCTCGACGGCAGCCTCCTCGGCTGGCTCAAGGAGGCGGACCGCCTGCGCGCGATGGGGGCCGCCAAGGCCGTTCCGGGCCACGGGCCACGGCTGGTCGACCTCGCGCCCGCCCTGGACGACCTCACCCGCTACCTCGCGACGCTCCGGGACGAGACCCGGAAGGCCATCGCGGCGGACGTACCGATCGAGAAGGCGGTGCAGACCGTCGGCCAGTCGGAGCGCGACCGGTGGGTCCTGTTCGACACCTATAACGGCCGCAACGTCACCCAGGCCTTCAAGGAACTGGAATGGGAATGAGCCGGCAACTTGAGCCCGGCATCGCCCACGCCACATGATGATGCAAAGATTCGACAACGATCGTTCACCAGGAGAAACGCCGTGACGCGCCCAGCCAAACCCGTCCTCGTCCGCTCCGTCCTCGCGGCGCTGACCCTCGCCCTGCCCCTGGCCACCGCCGGCACCGCGCTCCGTCCGAGCGCGGTCCATGCCGCCGGCGCGAGCGACGACGAATCCGAGCGCCTCGCGCGTTGGAAGGAGATCCAGGCGTCGATCTTCGGGGACCGCCGAATCGCGCCCACCGACAGCTTGGTGAAGATCGACGCCCCGGTGCGGGCGATGGACGCCGCCCTGGTGCCGATCACCCTGACGATGCCCGAGAAGGACCGGATCGCCGGCGTCCACCTCGTCATCGACGACAATCCCTCGCCCTACGCCGCTCACATCGCCTTCGGCCCGGGGGCGGATGCCGGCGAGATCAAGCTCCGGGTGCGGGTCAACAACTACACCAACATCCACGCGGTGGTGGAGACCAAGGACGGGCAGCTCTTCGAGACGACGAAGTTCGTGAAGGCGTCGGGCGGCTGCTCGGCCCCCATGGGCATGAGCGACGAGGAGGCGATGAAGGGCATGGGCGACATGAAGCTGAAATTCGCGGAAGGCCAGCCCGGACGCCCGGTGGAGGCGACGCTGATGATCCGCCATCCGAACTTCAGCGGCATGCAGATGAACCAGATCACCCGCGACTACACCCCGGCCCGCTACATCAACAAGGTCGCGATCACCCGCGGCGACCAGGCCGTGCTGACCCTCGACGGGGACATCTCGATCGCCTCGAACCCGGTGATCAATTTCGGCCTGCGGCCCGAGGGCCAGGGGCCGATCAAGGTGGTCGCCACCGACAATCAGAACGGCCGCTGGGAGCACAGCTTCACGGCGCCGAGCGCGACGAACTGAGCGGGCGATGCGGCAGCAGCTCCTCCGGATCGCGGCGGCAGGCACCGCCCTGCTCCTCCTGGCGGCGGCCAGCCCAGCGGATTCCCCCGTGAACGTGCCGGAGCCGGACGGCATCTGGACCGGGCCGCAGCGGGGCTACACCCCCGCGACCCTGGCCGGGGCCAGCGTCATCGACATCGACGCCCTCGATGCCCTGATCGCCCGCGACCGGCCGGTGCTCCTCGACGTGTCGCTGGCCGACCGGCGCCCGGCGGGGTTTCCGGACGACCGGCCCTGGCTGCCGGCCCACCGCTCGGTCCCCGGCGCGGTCTGGATGGCCAATGCCGGCGCCGCGCCTCTCGACCCGGCCCGGGAAGCCCTGTTCCTGAAGCGCGTCGCGGAACTGACCGGAGGCGACAAGGGCCGGGCCGTCGTGGCCTTCTGCCACCCGGAGTGCTGGGGCAGCTGGAACGCGGCCAAGCGGCTGGTGCTCCAGGGCTATACCCGCGTGCACTGGTTCCCCGAGGGCATCGAGGGCTGGCAGGAGCGCCACCCGACCACGGTGATCTCCGAGGACCCCGCCTGGAGCGCCCGCGCCGGGACCGACGCGCAACGCTGAGGCAGCCGCCCGGGCGACACGCGGGTGGAGCGTACCGGCTCGCAGAGCACGATGTTTCCGGGTCCCGCGGCCACGCTCAATTTATCAGCACGCCTGTGCAGGAATACCAGTGCCACCACCGTTGACAGCGGTCCTGTTGTGGCGGAATAAAGGCATCCAGCGGCGCCCGAAAGTCTAGGGAGGAAACGCCCGGAGAGAGCACGGAGCAGCGACGCCATCGCTGCTATCGAGCCCTGGGCAAGACTTTCGGCATAGTTGTCTTTGCCGGACATTGCTGCGCCGAGTCATCCGACATCTGGTATACCATTCGGACAATCAGATCCTTCCGGGCGCGAGACCGGGCCATCGCCTCATGGCGACAATGCCGTGCGACCGTCATCTTCGGCGCGCGCGCTCGTCGGCGAGGCCGTGTATAGAGACGCCACCAGCAGACGGCCCGCCGCGTTCCGGCGGTCCGCACCAGCCGGGTGGAGTCGCATGTCGCAAGCCGTTCAGTCCCGCCGCATCCGCGCGATCGACCTGGCCAAGCGCAAGGCCGAGGGGCGCAAGATCATCGCGCTGACCGCCTACCACGCCCACACCGCCGGCATCCTCGACCCCTACTGCGACTTCATCCTCGTGGGCGATTCCCTCGGCATGCTGATGCACGGCATGGAATCGACCTTGCCGGTGACGCTGGAGATGATGATCGTCCAGGCGCAGGCGGTGATCCGGGGCACCTCGCGCGCCCTCGTCGTGGTCGACATGCCGTTCGGCTCCTACGAGGCGAGCCCGCAGCAGGCCTTCCTCAACGCCGCCCGCGTGCTCAAGGAGACGGGTGCCGGAGCGATCAAGATGGAGGGCGGCGCGCGTTTCGCGGAGACCGTGGCCTTCCTGGTGGAGCGCGGCGTGCCGGTGATGGGCCATATCGGCCTCACGCCCCAGTCGGTGAACACCATGGGCGGCTTCAAGGTGCAGGGCCGCGAGGCCGATGGCGAGCGCCGCCTGATGGCCGATGCCCGCGCCATCAACGACGCCGGCGCCTTCGCCATCGTGATGGAGGGCATCGTCGAGCCGGTGGCCCGGGCCATCGCCACCTCCCCCGACATCACCACGCCCACCATCGGCATCGGCGCCACCATGGCCTGCGACGGGCAGATCCTCGTCCTCGAGGACATGCTGGGCCTGAGCGACCGCGTGCCGAAATTCGTGAAGCGCTTCGGCACCCTGCGCGGCCAGATCGAGGCCGCGGTGAAGGACTACGCCGAGGAGGTCCGCTCCGGCACCTTCCCGGCCGAGGAGCACACGTACCAGCCGCTCTGAAGGGGCCCCTACGGGCCGGTCTTGACGGCTACCAGCGGTAGCCGATGCTGCCCAGCACCCGGCGGCGCTCGCCGTAGTAGCAGGCCGTGACCGAATTGCAGCTGCTCACGATGCGCTCGTCCGAGACGTTCGCAACGTTGAGGGCGAAGCGCCAACCTTCCCAGTCGTAATGAGCGACGAGGTCGCCGACGACGTAACCCGGTACGCGGAACTGGTTCAGCTGGTCGGCAAAGGAGCGCCCGACGCCGCGCACGCCTCCGCCAAAGCCCAGCCCGCGCAGATCTCCGCTCTGGATCGTATAGTCAACGAAGAGCGAGCCGTACTGCTCCGGCGTATTGACCAGGACCTTGCCGATATTGGCCGCGGTCCCGTCACGGGTCACAGCGAGGTCGTAGGCGGTGTAGGATGCCACGGCACGCAAGCCAGGTGCAAGGTTGGCCACGGCCTCTACTTCCACACCGCGCGAGTTGACCGCGCCCGTCTGAATGGACTGAAGTACGTTCGCCGGGTTCGCTGTCAGCACGTTCGTACGGGTAAGGTCGAACAAGGCGGCAGCAAAGTATCCGTCGAAACCAGGGGGCTTATATTTTAGACCGACCTCGGTCTGCTCGCTCTTCTCGGGCAGAAAGAGCTGCTGGAGGGAGGTGTTGACCCCGACGAGCGGTGTGAAGCCTTGTGCGTAGGAGACGTAGGGCGCTAGACCCGACTCGTCGTTGTAGATGAGAGCGGCGCGGCCGGTGAAGGCGCTGACGTCACGGCTCTGGCCGATGGCGTTGGGGGTACGGGGATCGTTGTCGGTCGCAACCCAGTCGTTGCGACCCGTGAGCAGCAAGGTGAAATTGCCGAACGTGATCTCATCCTGCAAGTAGGCGGAGAACTGGTTCTGGGTGACGACCGAGTTGTTGAAGGTACCGGACAGGTTGAGCGGCGTGTTCGGGTAAATCGGCCGGATGAGATTCAGGGACGGGCCACTGCCGCCCACTTGGAAGTCGTCGAGCTGGTAGCGGCGGTACTCGAAGCCGGCAAGCAGCGTGTGCCCGAAATCACCCGTCCGGAACGGGATGATGATCTGGTTGTCGATGTCGCTCTGCACGCCGGTGTTACGCGCCAGGAAGTCGAACCGACCGAGGTCGCCTGCGGCCGGGGTGGTCGCGTAACCGACGCCGAAGCGGTTGGCGAGGTTGACGCTCACGCTGCCGTGACGGGCGTTCTGACGGAACTTGATGTCGTTGTCGAAGCGGTGCTCGAATTCGTAGCCCACGAAATCCTGGGCCCGCGTCAGGCGGTCGGTCGCCGGGTCGCCGGTGAAGCGGCTCGTCTTGATGAAGCCGAAGGGGGCCGGCGTCACCGTGCCCTCGTAGGGCAGGAAGTTCTGCGTGCCGGCGCGGTCGCGCTGCACCTGGGCGAGGACGGTGAGGGAGGTGTCGGCGTCGGGCTTCCAGGTGATCGAGGGCGCGAAGAAGAAGCGGTCGTTGTTGACGTAGTCCACCTGCGTACCGCCCGCCCGGCCGAGGCCGACGAGCCGATAGAACAGCTTGCCCTCGGTGCCCGGCGCGTCCACCGGCCCGCCGATGTCGAAGCCCGCATAGGCGTTGCCGTAATTGTCGACACCGGTCTCGACGTAGCGGATCGGCACGATCGGCGGCCGCTTGCTCACCGCGTTGATGATGCCGCCGGGGCTGGCGCCGCCGTAGAGGCCGGAATTCGGACCGCGCAGGATCTCGAGCCGCTCCAGGCCGAAGGGTTCGAGCTTCCAGGTGGCGAAGGCGGAGGTGAACAGCTGCAGCCCGTCGAGGAAGTACCCGGATTCCTGGGCGGTGAAGCCGCGGATCAGGAACCAGTCGTTGCGCGGGTCGGCGCCGAAGGTCTCGCCGCGCACGCCCGGCGCGTAGCGCGTGGCCTCGGCGAGCGAGGCCGGCTTCTGGTCGTCGATCTGCTGGCGCCCCACCACCGAGATCGCCTGCGGCGTCCGGATGATCGCGGTGTCGGTCTTGGTGCTGGAGACGGAGCGGGTCGCGACGTAGCCGGCGACGGGTCCGCGCGGGTCCTCGGCCGCGCCGATCGCGGTGCCGCCCCGGCGGTCGCCGACGACCTCCAGGGTATCCAGGGTCACGCTCGACGCGCTCGGCGGGCTGGATTGCTGCGCCGTCGCCGAAGAAACGGCACCGATGGCGAGAGCAGCCACCGAGCAGAACAGCGTCGCCCGCAAGCTGAACGGACCAATCGACGGTTGCACGCAGGAAAGCACGGACGAGCGAGGCACGTTTCAACCTATGGCCAAATGTATTTTTGTCAGGTGAAACAAAAAGTGTGGCCCGTCAACGAGCGAAGTACCGGGCAAAACCTTTCCCTTTTACGACGTGCTTACGGTGCAACATTTTAGAACTAATACAATTACATGTTCCGGGCCGCCCGGCGCGAGGTCCGCCGGACGGTCCCCGCAAACGACGACGGCCCCGCCGGGAAGGCGGAGCCGTCGTTCATTCAGGGATGCCGACCGTGCCGGAACGGCGCGGTCGTCGCGTCGGGAGGCGTGGCCTATTCGCAGACGCGGACGCGGCGGACGTGCTCGTAGCCGTAGGCGTCGACGTAGCCGCGGCGCTCCATGTGGCACACCTCTTCCTCGACATAGACCGGGCGCGGGGCCCGGTAGACCGGGCGGCCGGGGTAGTAGCCGCCATCGTTCTGCGACGAGGCGATGGCGCCGCCGACGGCGAGGCCGCCGAGCACGCCGAGGGCGGCCGCGCCACCCGGGCTGATGCCATCGCGCGCCTGGGCGCCCGGGATCGCCGCGACGGCGACCGTGGCGGCCACGAGGGCCGCGACCAGCGAGTTCTTCATAGCTCCGTTCCTTTGATCCCGAAGAGCCTGTGCAAATCCAGAAGCGTCACTGTCGGAGGGAATCACCGAACGGTTGATGAACGGTAACGAACCCCGCCCGCGAACGAATCACATCCGTGCGAATCCTCACGTGCGATGGCAAATCGCGCAGGATTGTGCCGCTTCCGTGGCTGCGCGCCGGCGTCCGGTGATCAGATCGTCCCGGTCGGCTCCTCCACCAGGGTGCGGAGGGTCCGTCGCAGCCAGCGATGGGCGGGGTCGTCGTCGTAGGAGGCGTGCCACAGCATCGAGATCGCGACGTCCTCCAGGTCCACCGGAGCCGGGCTCACGGTGAGGCCGAGCGCCCCCGCGAAGAAGGTCGCGAGCCGGGCGTGCATGGTGGTCAGCACGGGGGCGCTGCGTACCAGGAACGGCACCGCGAGGAAGCGCGGCGTCGTCGCCGCCAGGGTGCGCCGGCGCCCGAGCCGCGCCAGGGCATCGTCGACCACGCCGTAGGCGGTCTCCTTCAGGCTGGTGAGCACGTGCGGAAAGCGCAGGTAGTCGTCGAGCGAGATCGGCGGCGCCAGGCCGACGAGGTCGGCGTTGAACATGCAGAGGTAGCTGTCGCGGTAGAGCAGGCGCTGCTTGTGGTGGGTCTGCCCGTCCGAGAAGAAGCCGATGCCGAGGTCGACCCGGTCGGCATCGAGCTCCTGCAGGATGCGGATCCGGTCGATGGAGCGCAGGAGCAGGCTGATGCCCGGCGCCTCCCTCCGAAGGTGGGCGAGGAGGCGCGGGCCGATCAGCACCTCGGCGCTGTCAGGCAAGCCGATGGTGAAGGTGCGGGTCACGGTCGCCGGATCGAACTCGGCATCGCGCCGCACCAGCGCCTGGATCTGCCGCAGCAGGGTCCGCACCGGCTCGGCGAGGGCCAAGGCCCGCGGGGTCGGGCGCATGCCCTCGGGCGCCCGCGTCAGGAGCTCGTCGGAGAACAGGGTGCGCAGGCGCGCGAGGCTGCTGCTCATCGCCGACTGGCCGATGCCGATGCGGGCGGCGGCCCGGGTGACGCTGCGCTCCGCCAGAAGCGCATCGAGGGCGACGAGCAGGTTGAGGTCGACCCGGGACAGATCGATGTGATCGATGGTCATGATCGGTTCGTTCCGCTCGATCCCCGCAGCACCGCGTCAGCCTCCTCGCTCCGGACGCGCGGGTGTGCAAGGCCCCCGCCGGATCTTCCGAGCGAGGCGGACCCCACAGGAGCCCGGCAGCGCGCGATCGAGCCGCCACGGGTGACATTTTCCGCGATGCCTCGGGTTTGATCCGCCACAGCCGCGTTTTTCGGCTGGGCCTCGCCGGTGTGCGGCGCCACAATGCGGCTCCCGAAACGACCCGAGAATCCCCATGCGCCGTACCCTGCCGATCGCCCTGATGGCCCTGATGGCCGGCACCGTCCTGCCTGCGCGCGCGCTGGAGGGGCCGATCCCGGCCAAGCCCGGCGCGACGGCCACGGCGCCCGCAGCCACGGCCAAGCCCCGCGTCGTCATCGTCGCCACCGGCGGCACCATTGCGGGGGCCGGCGCGGATGCGGCCAACAGCGCCACCTACCAGGCCGCCAAGGTGCCGGTGGACAAGCTGATCGCCGCGGTGCCCGCCATCGCCGCGGTGGCGGACGTGCGCGGCGAGCAGGCCTTCCAGATCGCCTCGGAGAGCTTCACCAACGCGCAGCTCATCGAGCTCGCCAAGAAGGTCTCCGCCCTGGTGAAGCGCGACGATGTCGACGGCGTCGTCATCACCCACGGCACCGACACGGTGGAGGAGACGGCCTACTTCCTCGACCTCGTGGTGAAGACCGACAAGCCCATCGTGATGGTGGCCTCGATGCGCCCCTCCACCGCGATCTCGGCGGACGGCGCCCTCAACCTCCTGGACGCCGTCACGGTGGCGGGCGCCAAGGATGCTCGCGCCAAGGGCGTGCTCCTGACCATGAACGACGAGATCCAGGCCGGGCGCGACACCACCAAGCGCGTCAACATCAAGCCCTCGGCCTTCTTCAGCCAGTGGGGTCCGCTGGGCATGGTGGTGGAGGGCAAGACCTACTGGTTCCGCGCGCCGGTCAAGCGCCACGGCACCACCTCCGAGTTCGACATCGACGGCATCGACAGCCTGCCCGAGGTCGCCATCGTGTACGGCTCCGGCAACATGCACCCGGAGCCCTACACCACGGCCGTGGCGGGGGGCGCCAAGGCAATCATCCATGCGGGCACCGGCAACGGCTCGGTGGCCGGCTACCTCGTCGACACCCTTAAGGACCTCCGTTCCAAGGGCGTGCAGATCATCCGCTCGTCCCGCGTCGGCGACGGCTTCGTCCTGCGCAACGCCGAGCAGCCCGACGACAAGTACGACTGGGTGGTGGCCCACGACCTGAACCCGCAGAAGGCCAAGATCCTCGCCGCCGTGGCGCTCACGAAGACGCAGGACACCAAGGAGTTGCAGCGGATCTTCTGGGAATACTGAGCGGCTCGGGTCGACGGCGGACGCTTCGGGAGGTGCCCGCCGTCGACCCGAAGCTGCCCTTCACGCCAGGATACGGCCGCCCGCGAACAGACTTCGAAGCAGCCTACAGCCGCCGCCCGAACCGCAAGATCGGTCGAGCGAGCCATGCCCGTGTGCGCCTAGCTGGTCGCGCCACGAAGGTTGGGACGATGCGTGCAGCGCTCAGAAACTACCACGCCCGGATGCGCAGGGTGCTGGATCACATCGATCGGCACTTGGACGACGATCTCGGCCTGGAGACGGTCAGCGCCATCGCGGCTTTCTCGAAGTTCCACTTCCATCGGCAGTTCACGGCGACCTTCGGGTTGTCCGTGCACCGCTACGTTCAGCTTGCTCGCATGAAGCGCGCTTCCTACCGGCTGGCCTACAGGGACGCCCAAAGCGTCACTGAAATCGCGATGGATGCCGGCTACGACGCACCAGACGCCTTCGCCCGCGCCTTTCGGCAACGGTTTGGGCAATCGCCGTCGTCCTTCAGCAAGGCTCCCGACTGGGGATCGTGGCTTGCGGCCTTCGGGCCACTCGACAACGCAAGGACCAAGCTCATGCCGAGACCATTCACGCCCGACGATGTGACGATCCGCGACGTACCATCGACGCGGGTGGCGATCATGGAGCACCGCGGTGATCCAGCGGCGCTCGGTACCACCCTTCGGCAATTCATCGAATGGCGGAAGGCCGCTGGCTTGCACCCCGGCACGAACCCGACCTTCAACGTCTGGCGGTCCGAGCGGCGTCCCGCGTCGCCGGCCGACTATCGCGTTGACCTCTGTGTCGGAACCGACCAGCCGATCGCGGCGAACGGGACGCCAATCAGGGTCGGCGAAATCCCCGGCGGACGCTGCGCGGTGCTGCGGGTCGTTGGCAGCACCGACAACCTGGAGCCTCCCGCACGCTATCTCGATCGCACGTGGCTCCCGGCCAGCGGTGAGGAGGCGCGGGATTTCCCGCTCTACTGCCAGCGCCTCTCGTTCTTCCCGGAGGTGCCGGAGCACGAGGCGGTCGCGGAGGTGTTCCTGCCGCTGAAATAACCCTGCGCAAAGGCCGCCTGTCTCGCGTCCCCGGCTGGTTCTGCGCCCCTCCCGGACCTCAGCCGGACCGGGCCGGCACCCTCGGATGCACGCGGCGGCGCCCTCACGTCAGCAGGAAGCGTTCCGGCATCCGGGGCGGCGGCGCGGTCTCACCCAGGGCGTCGAGGACGATGCCGTCGATGGTGTGCAGCAGCGCGTCGAGGGGCAGGTCGTTCGGCGCGAGGCCGAAGGGCTCCTCAAGCTCGTCGCCGAGCGCATCGAGGCCGAAGAAGGTGTAGGCGACGAGGGCCGTCGCCACCGGCGTCGCCCAGCCCAGGGACGCCGCGAGGCCGAAGGGCAGCAGCAGGCAGTAGATCCAGGCCGTGCGGTAGAGGAGCAGGGTGTAGGCGAAGGGCAACGGCGTGTTCTGGATGCGCTCGCACACGACCTGGACCTGCGCCAAGGCGGCGATCTTGTGCTCCAGGGCGGCGAGAAGCACGTCGGTGAGGACGCCCCGGTGATAGGCCTCCGCGAGATCGCCGGTGAGGCCGGCGAGCACCGCATCCGCGGCGCTCGGATGCAGGACCAGCGCAGCTGCTTCGTCGGCGGGAAGCCAGGGCCCGGCGGCCGCACTCGGCGTGCCCCCGCGCAGTTGCGCGTGCAGGGCGTGCGCGAAGGCCGAGAGACGCCGCAGGCAGCGCCCACGCAGGGCCGTCTCGGCCTCGCCGGGCAGCAGGGCATTGACGAGCCGGGCGAGGCCCCGCGCCTCGACCACGAGGCTGCCCCAGGCGCGGCGGCCCTCCCACCAGCGGTCGTAGCAGGCGCTGTTGCGGAAGCTCAGGAAGATCGACAAGGCGATGCCGATCAGGGTGAAGGGCCCGACGCCGGCGGTGATCGGGAACGCCTCGGGCCAGCGCCGCTCCACCGCGACCACGCCCACCGCGATCGCGGTGATCCCCAGGACCTTGAGCGCCACCTGCGGCAGGATCGAGCCCCGCAGGGTGAACAGGATGTCGAAGAGGCTGGGGCGCGAACGGACGATCATCCCACCGTCTTCTCAGGCCGCGGCACACCCCGCAACTGCGCGACCGCCCCTGTCGGACCGATGTGATCCGCGGCCCGGACGCTCAGAGCGACCAGCCGCCATCGACCGAGATCGCGGCGCCGGTGACGAAGGCACCGAGATCGGCACTCATCCACAGCACCGCCTCGGCGATCTCCTCCGGCCGGCCCAGGCGCCCGACCGGCTCCAGGTCGATCGCCTTCCGGAGGTCGCCTCCGGTGAAGCGGTCCATCATCGGCGTCGCGATGTTGCCCGGCAGGACGGCGTTCACCCGGATGTTCGCGGTGGCATAGTCGAGGGCGGCCGACTTGGTGAGGCCGATGACGGCGTGCTTCGAGGCGGCGTAGCCGGCGCCGCCCGCGACGCCGCGGATGCCGGCGCCCGACGCGGTGTTGACGATGACCCCGCCGCCCTGACGCAGCATCTGCGCGATCTCATGCTTCATGCAGACGAAGGTGCCGCGCAGGTTGATGTCGAGGATGCGGTCCCAGTCCTCGAGCGCGATCTCCGCCACCGGCGCGGCGACGTTCTCCACGCCGGCATTGTTGAAGGCGATGTCGAGCCGGCCGAAGGTTGCGACGGTCTCGGCGACCGCCGCCGCGACCTCCTCGGGCCGTGCGATGTCGCAGGCGAGGACCAGCACCTCGGCGCCGGCCTCCCGGACCGCCTCTGCGGTCCTTTGCAGGGCCTCCCTCGACCGGTCGAGGATGGCGACGCGGGCCCCCTCCTCGGCGAAGGCCACGGCGGTGGCACGCCCGATGCCGCTGGCGGCTCCGGTGACGAAGGCGACGCGGCCGGTGAAACGATCGGGACGGGACATGGCGGGACCTTACGGGTTCGGGGAGCTGGGCGCCCCGGATCCGGAGGGTGTCCCGATGGCCGCGTCGCCATCGGCCCCTCGTCCCGGAGCGCCCGCCTGGATTTAGGCGGGGCGGCCGGGGGGCGTGAGCGGGCAGCCCCTCATCGGAGCGATGAGGGGCGTTCATCGTGCCCGGCCGATCAGAGGCATCCTAGAGACCGAGCGGCCGCATCTCGCGGATGAGGGCGATGAGCAGGCGCAGTCCGGTCGGAAGCTGCCGGCGCCCCGGATAATAGAGGTGGAAACCGGCGCCGACCGGGGACCAGTCTCCGAGCACGCACCGGAGCGCGCCCTCGCGGATCAGCGGCGTCACGCAGGGTTCGGGCAGGTAGGCGAGGCCGGCGCCGGCCCGGGCGAGCGCGATGGCGAGGCCGGTATCGTCGAGAGTCAGCGCCCCCGGCACATCGACGGCGACAGCCTCGCCGCGCCGCTCGAATTCCCAGCGATAGATGCGGTCGTCGCCGAGCCGGATGCGAAGGCCGCGATGGGCGAGGAGGTCGTTGGGATGCGCCGGCGTCCCGAAGCGCTCCAGATAGGCGGGCGCGCCGACCACGACCCAGCGGAGGTCGGCGGAAAGGCGCTGGGTGATCATGTCCTCCGGGACCGTGTCGCCGTAGCGGATTCCGGCATCGGCACCCGCTTCGACGACGTCGAGCAGGCTGTTCGACACGCGCAGATCGATGGCGATGCCCGGGTAGCGTTCGAGGAAAACCGGGAGGACCGGACCCAAGAGGAGCGTGCTGGCGTGCTCCGGCACGTTGAGGCGCACGCGCCCGGCCGGCGCGCCGCGATGGCGGTTGAGCGCCTCGATGGCCTGCCCGATCGCCGCGAAGGGTCCGTCGAGGGACGCGAAGAGGTCCTCGCCGGCGGCGGTGAGGGTGACGCTCCGGTTGGTCCGGTTGAGGAGGCGGACGCCGAGCTGCGTCTCCAGGCCCTTCAGGGCATGGCTCAGGGCCGATGCACTGACGCCCAGATCGAGACCCGCCCGCCGGAAGCTGCGATGCTTGGCGATCGCCAGGAAAGCGCCGAGGGCCGGCAGGCTGGGACGAGGGGGCGGCACGGACCGGTTGTGCCGGCGCGGGGACGCCGACGCAAGCACCATGAGCGCGCCTCACCGTGGCGCGATGCCGGCGCCTAGTCCGGCCTCGCGCCCCGGCTCACGCCGCCGAGGCGATGGCCGTCGAGGCGCGGCGGACCTTGCCGGCGCCCTCGAGGAAGGCGTGCGCGTCCTCCTTGCGCTCGAAGACGTGCGGGGCGAGACCGCGGCGGTTGAGGGCCTCCTCCATCTTGAGGCGCAGGAAGGCGCTGGTCGCGTAGCGCGTGGTGGTGAGATAGTAGTTCGCCTGCAGGTATTGGATCATGTGCGCGTAGTCGTCGTACAGGTTCTCGTTGATGCGGAACCCGTCGTGGTTGACGACCGTGTTGACCCGCTGGCCGGCCTTCTTGCAAGCGCCCACCAGCACCATGCGCAGGTCGTCGAGGTCGCTCTTGGCCCGGGCGTGCCAGCCCTCCAGGTTCACGAACAGGATGTTGCGCTCGGAATCGTAGCTCACGCGCTCGGCCAGGTTGAGGTTGAGCAGGTCGGCCAGCAGTTCCATCGGCTCGTCGCGGAACAGGCGCGCGTCCATCGGCATCGGCTGCTTGATGATCGGCCGGAACCCCATGTGGGGTAGGATGTCCCGCTCGATGTCGATGCCCGGCGCCACCTCGATCAGCTCCAGGCCCTCGTCGGTGAGCTGAAAGACGCAGCGCTCGGTGACGTAGATGACCGGCTGCGAGCGCATCTGCGCATAGTGCCCGCTGAAGGTGATCTGCTCCACCTGCGGCAGGAACTTCTGCGAGCGGCCTTCCGTGACGATCCGGAGCTTTCCGTCCTCGATCACGGTCTCCAGGCCGCCCACCGTGAAGGTGCCGGCGAAGACCACGGAGCGCGCGTTCTGGCTGATGTTGATGAAGCCGCCGCAGCCGTTGAGACGGCCGCCGAACATGCTGGTGTTGACGTTGCCGTGCTGGTCGCACTCGGCCAGACCCAGGCAGGTCATGTCGAGGCCGCCGCCGTCGTAGAAGTCGAACATCTGGTTCTGGTCGATGACGCAGTCGGCATTCGTCGCCGCGCCGAAGCTCGACCCGGAGGCCAGCACCCCGCCCACCGCACCGGCCTCGGTGGTCAGGGTGATGTAGGGGGTGACCTTCTCCTCGTTGGCCACCGCCGAGATGCCCTCGGGGGCGCCGACGCCGAGGTTGACGACGCCGTTGGGCGGCAATTCGAAGGCCGCGCGCCGGGCGATGACCTTGCGGGCATCGAGGGGCATCTTCTTCATGCCGCTCACGGGGACGCGGATCTGGCCGGCCAGCGCCGCATCGTGCTGCACGCCGTAGTTCATGCGGTGCATCTCGGGCTCGGCCAGGACGACGCAATCCACCAGGATGCCGGGGACGCGGACGTCCTTGGGCAGCAGGAAGCCGTCGTCGACGATACGCTCGACCTGGGCGATGACGATACCGCCGTTGTTGCGGGCGGCCATGGCCTGAGCGAGGCAATCCAGCGTCAGTGCCTCCTTCTCGAAGGAGATGTTGCCCGACGGGTCGGCGGAGGTGCCGCGGATGAAGGCCACGTCGATCTTGGTGGCGGTGTAGAACAGCCACTCCTCGCCATCGACCTCCACGAGCTTGACGATCTCGTCCTGGGTCACGGTGTTGACCCGGGCGCCGCCGTGGCGCGGATCGACATAGGTGTGCAGGCCCACCTTCGAGAACAGTCCCGGCTGGCCGGCGGCGCAGGCCCGGTAGAGCTGGGAGATCACGCCCTGGGGCAGGTTGTAGCCGAGGATCTTGTTCTCCTGCGCGGCCTTGGCGACCTTCGGCATCCGGCCGAAATTGGCCGCGATGACGCGCTTGAGCAGGCCCTCGTGGTGCAGGCGCCCGGTGCCGAGGCCTTTGCTGTCACCGGCCCCCGCCGTCATGATCAGGGTGAGGTCGCGGGGCGCGCCGGTGTCGACGAAGCGCTTCTCCAGGGCCGCGTGCAGGGCTTCGGGAATACAGCTCTGGACGAAGCCCGTCGTGGTGACCACGTCGTTGTGCCGGATCAGCGCGATCGCCTCGCCGGCCGTGATGACCTTGTTTTTCTTCATGAACCGGGCCGTCCTCCACACCCCAGGCCGACGACGGGCGACAGGTCGGAGCCTGTAGCGGGGCGCATGGGGAAGTCTTGTTCTGGCGGGCCAGGGTAAAGATCACCAGGAATCTCCGCAAGGGCACTTCAAGTGTCGTTGCAGCGCAATTTGATCTTGGTGCAATGCAAATTTTTCAATCGAGGATCAAACTGAACTCAACGCGGGCGGCAGAAGATTTCCCGTTTCTCCCTCCGAGCGCCACCAAAACGGAACGATGCCTCCGGAACGGCCAAGATTATTCAAAATACTCTTTGGGTGCGCCGCGCGGGATATGCCCCTACGCCAGCAAGTAGGTCAGGAGCGCCCGCAACTGGGCCGGCCGGACCGGCTTGTGGACGAGTTGGCCCCCGAGGGCGGCGACCTGCGCCTCGATCTCGGGGGAGTGATCGGCCGTGGTGACGATCACCGGCAGACGGGACCCGGTGCGGTCCCGGAGACGGGTCGCCACGTCGAGCCCGCAGGCGCCGTTGTCGAGATGATAGTCGAGGATGAAGAGATCGGGCGGGCTTAAGTCGGCCGCGCACGCCGCCTCGACCGCGGCGAGGTCGCGGTGGACGGAGACCTCGGCGTCCCAGGCCCGCAGCAGCCGCTCCAGGGCATCGGCCGTGGGCGGGTCGTTCTCCACCACCAAGACCCGCGCGCCCGTCAGCCGGGTCGCCACCGGGACCGCCGGAGCCGCGCGCTCCGGCGGCGTCGGGCTCACCGGCACGGTCAGGGTCATGCGGGTGCCGCGACCGACCCGCGAGGCGAGGGCGAGGGGATGGTCGAGGGCCTGGGCCATGCGGCGCACGATGGAGAGGCCGAGGCCGAGGCCCGGCTCGCCCCCCTCGCCTTCCGCGCCGCCGCGGAAGAATTCCTCGAAGACGAGGTCCTGCTCCGCCGGGGCGATGCCGCAGCCCGTGTCGAGCACCTCGATGCGGCAGGCGTCCCCGCGCCGCCGGACCGCCACCAGCACGCCGCCCTGCCGGGTGTAGCGGATGGCGTTCGAGACGAGGTTCTGCAGGATGCGCTGGAGCAGCATCGGATCGCTGGCCACCACGAGGTCGGGCCCGCGCAGGGCGAGGCGCAGGCCCTTTCGCTCGGCGAAGGGCCGGAAGCTCGCGACGATACCGGAGAGAATCTCGCCGAGGCTCACCGGCTTGATCACCGGGCGCACCACACCGGCATCGAGCTTCGAGATGTCGAGGAGGGTCTTGATCAGGTCCTCGATGATCTGGAGCCCGCGCTCGATCTGGCCCGAGATCGCCGCCGCCTCCGGCCCCAGGGGGAGGTCGGCCAGGGCCGAGGCCGAGAGCCGGGCCGCGTTGAGGGGCTGGAGGAGGTCGTGGCTGGCGGCGGCGAGGAAGCGGGTCTTGGAGCGGTTGGCGTTCTCCGCCTCCTCCTTGGCGGCCACCAGGGCTTCGTTGGAGCGCTCCAGACGGTGCATCAGCCCGGTCAGCTCCTCCGTGCGGGTGCGGACGCGGCCCTCCAGCATGGTGGCGGTCTGGAACAGGGAATAGGCGCCGCCCTGCTGGTCCATGCTGCGCTCGACATGGGCCATCAGGGCCGCGTTGATGCGTTCCAGCTTGGCGATCCGCTGCAGGTTCGCGTCTTCCCCCGCGGCGGGCGGGGCGGCCGCCGACGGCGGGACGATCATGGTCCGGCTCCGCGGTGGCCCGCCTCGCCCGACTCCGGTTCGCCTCGTCCGATCGCGATGCCGGTGAAGGTCTGGTTGAGGTGCATCGACCGGTACTGCTCGCCGTAGGTGTCGAAGCCGACGATGTCGTAGCGCCGGTAGAGGTCGACGATGCCGTGGCGCACCTGCCGGCTCTCGGCGTCGAGGCGGCGCAGCACGCATTCGAACCCGATGACGAGATCGATGCCGCCCAGGGCCGCGTCGAGACGCGCGAGTTCGGCCTCCGTCGCCGCCACGATGTCGCGGGGGCGCGCCAGGGTGAGTACGACCCCCTCGTCGATGGCGCAGAAGAAGCTGAGCGAGCCATCGGCGTTCATGCGCCGGATCGACCGGCAGAAATACTCGCCGCCCACCTTCACCGCGAGGGGATAGGCGGCGAAGCTCATCGGCGAGAGCCGCTCGGGATCGAGGCCCACCGCCATGGCGTATTCGCGCGCCGCCGGCTCGGCGTTGAGCTCGTGCACGGTGCGCTGCTCGTCATCCGATGCGGTGACCACGAACTTCGTGTCGGTGGGCTCGAAATTGTCGCTCTTGAAGATCTGGATCGGGAAATCCGTCTCGACCAGCAGCAGCACGGCGGCGCGCCGGTGGATGCGGCCGTCATGGAGCAGCACGGTCTCGCGGAAGGTGAGGTCGTCCCCCGCCGAGCCACCCACGAGGGGAATGCCGTCGAGGGCCCAGGCAATGGCCGAGACCACCGTCTCCTCCGCGTTGGTGAGCCCGTCGATGAGCGAGAGGGCGAAGCGGCGCCCGGAGGGCGGATCGGCGCCCGCGCCGTCGAGGCTCCGGCGCAGGGCCCGCACGCTGGAGGCGGTCCGCTCCACGTCGAGGTGGTCGATGGCGTCCAGCAGCGTCGAGACGATGCGGAAGCCCGCCTTCGGGAAGGCGATGACGACGAGGCCGCGGTCGAGGCCGCCGGCCGGCGAGATGCCGCCCGACATGGTGCAGCCGGCGATGCCCGCCTCGGGAAAGCGTGCGCAGAGGGCACGATTGAGGGTCTCGACGTCGTAATCCGCCGAGAAGAAGGCCACGATCTGGGCGACGGGGCGCGGGCCGACGGCCGCGCCGATCTCGGCGACCGCCGCCTCGGCCGTGGCGGCGTCCGTCCAGGTCGTCGTGATGCCGCACAGATGCGTGCGCATCTGCGTCCCCCCTGCCACGTCGCGTTCCCCCGCTGTCTCGACGCGGGCCGCACTTGACGCCCGGTTCTACGCGATGACACGAGTATGGCGGTCGGCCGGTACCGGCGCAATGCGGCACCGAACAGCTCCGGGACAGGGGCGCGCGCACCGGGCGGAACGGGCATGCATCTCCTCATCGTCGACGATCATCCGCTGTTTCGCGACGCGCTCGCCAGTGCCGTGGGCCTCGCCTACCCGGACGCGACGCGGCACGAGGCCGACGGCATCGCCGGCGCCTGCGCGGTGCTGGCGGCCCAGCCCGCCATCGAGATCATCCTCCTCGACCTGTCGATGCAGGGCGTCACCGGCTTCGAGGGATTGCTGGCGATCCGGGCCCAGGCGCCGCGGGTGCCGATCCTCGTCGTCTCGGGCCTGGAGGATCCGCGCATCATCCGCGAGGCGCTCGACCACGGCGCGGCCGGCTTCGTGCCGAAGGCCGTCGACAAGGCCACGCTGACGCGGGCCATCGCGGACGTGCTGGCGGGAGGCCTCTCGGTGCCGGCCAGCCTGACGAGCGGGACGCTCGCCCCCCCATCGGCCCGCAAGGCGCCAATCGCCGAGCGGGTCGCGAGCCTGACGCCCCAGCAGGTACGGGTGCTCGTGATGATCCGCCAGGGCAAGCTCAACAAGCAGATCGCGCACGAGCTTCAGGTCGGGGATTCCACCGTGAAGGCGCATGTCTCCGAGATCCTGCGCAAGCTCGAGGTGATCAGCCGCACGCAGATCGTCATCGAGACGGCGCTCCTCGACTTCGACCGGATCCTGGCGCGGCCCGAGAGCTGAAGCCCCCCCTCGGCGCCTCAGGCGGTGGGCACCTTCGCGCCACCGTAATGGCCATCGACGCGCTCGCCGAAGGCCGGATCGGCGAAGGGGTCCTCGCCGGGGCCATGGGTCGGCGCGCCCGCCAGGGTGTCGCGGTCGATGTCGACGATGTAGCCGCCGAGCTCGACGCTGTAGGTCAGCGCCCGCCAGGGCACGGGATGGTAGCTCTCGCCGAGACCGAGGAAGCCGCCGAACGCGATGACGGCGTAGGCGACCTGGCCCGAGACCTTGTCGACCATGAAGTTGTAGACCGTGCCGATCGACTCGCCCTCGCGGCTATAGGCTGCCGTGCCCTCGACCTTGTTCGAGGCGATCAGGCGCCGGGTCTCGTCGATGGCGACGCCCTCGGCCGAGGGATCGAGCTCCATGGAGCCGGCCGGGCGGATGCTGCGCTCGTTCGGGAGGTCCGTCGGCATGCGCATTCCTCTTGGTGGATGGAATCTTGAGGATGGGTTCGGCGACCCGGGGGCGCCGCGCGCGGCGCCAGACCGGACAAGCCCGCGAGCCGCGCAGGGGTTCCGGCCTTACGCCCGCTCGTCCACCGGCACCCCGGTCTCTTCGGCCACCTCGATCTGGCGCACGGCCACCCACTGGCGCATGCCGCGGCTCGCCAGGAGCATCTCGAAGCCGAACACCATCAGGGCGCTCAGGGTGCAGAGGATCGCGAGGCCGAACAGCACGAACAGGATGTCGGCCACGGTGGCGTCGCGCAGGGCTCCGACGAACAGGGTCAGCACCGCCCCGCAGGTGGCGACCCCGCCGAGCGCCCCGAGGATCACGGCGGCGTCGAGGGCGAGGGAGCGCCGGCGCAGGGCGTTCATGCGGCGGGCGAGGCGGACCTGTTCGTGACCGGAGGCGCCGTCGATCGCCTGGGAGATGCGCTCGGCCTGGTCGGCCACCCGGGCGAGGCGGGTACCGAACACGTTCAGAAGCGTGGCGATGCCCGAGAGCAGGAAGACGGGCGTCAGCGCGATCTGGATGATGTGGGCTGTGCTGTCGAGGGACGAGGCGACGGAGTTGTCGAACATGCAGGAGCGATCGGGACCGGGAAGGAACCCTGGCGCAACGCTTCGAGGCGGCGGCCGGTTCGGGCGCCGGCCGTCAGATCAGGCCGGCATCGACGCGCGCGGCCGTCGCGGGTTCGGCCTCGATCGAGACCAGCGTGCCGAGGCCGATGATGAGCGCGACGGCGGCACCCAGCGAGAGCGTGAACGCGATGAGGATCATGCCCGCAGCGTCGCCGATCGCCCTTAAGGTTCGATGATGCCTCCGGCCCGGCCCTGTCCCGAATTCGATCGCCCGGCCGCCGACCGGGCCTTGAAGCCGGCGGGCACCTCGTTATTCCCTTCAATTCTTCGTCGTGGGTCGAAATTCTTGATCGCAGCGCGAAATATTTGATCGGATGGGGGCGCCCTTCAGGACCGGGCGCGCGCGCGGGTCTGCATCGCCCCGGCGCGACGCGGTCCGAGCGGGCGAAGCGGGCGCGTCTCCGCCCGGGCCGAGACGGGCGCCTCGGCGGCGGCGGCGGCTTAAACTCCTGATCCACACCGCTTTTCCGGAGGCCGGCCTGTGTCGTCGCGCCGTCGGCCCACGTCGATGCCGTCGCGAAGTACAGTGCGGGGCCGATCAAGTTCAGGGCCAAGTCGTGGGCCTTCGATCTCGGCGCGGGGTCGCCTCGTCCGCACACGGCGCCCCGCGCCTGTGGATGACGGGCTGGCCGCGGGCGGTTTCCCCTTGGAACGCTCGCGGCACCGCTTAGTTGTTGCAGCTATGCGCTGCGAGGCCACCGGCCGTGGGCGTACCGGCGCTCACCGTCGACATCCGGAGGAAGACCCCATGGCAAAGAGCACCACCAAGACCGCCGAGAAGGCCGCCCCGAAAGCCGCTCCCAAGGCGGCCCCGAAGGACGCCGAGAAGCCCGCCGCCAAGGGCAAGAAGGTCGCTGCGCCGAAGGGCGACGGCGCCAAGCCCAACGCGCTGCAGCAGCCGCTGAAGCCCTCCTCGGAACTCGCCGCCGTCGTCGGCGATGCCGCCCTGCCGCGTGGCGAGGTGGTCAGCAAGGTCTGGGAATACATCAAGAAGCACAACCTCCAGAATCCCGAGAACAAGCGCGAGATCCTGGCCGACGACAAGCTGAAGAAGGTCTTCGGCAAGGACAAGTGCACCATGTTCGAGATGAACAAGCACCTGGCCGCCCACCTCAAGTCGGCCTGAGCGAAGCTTATCGCGCGCAGAACCCGGATCGGCGTCGGGGAGGGATCGTCCCTCCCCTGGCCCACCGGTCGTCCCGGCCCGCCTGAGGCAGACATCAGCCCCGTGTGCCGGCCCGCCGCGTCCGACGCTCGACCTTGCGGGTCGCCGTCTCCCGGAGATGGCGCTCGATCTCACCGTTGGCGCGGGCCCGCATCGTGCGCATGGCCTCGGCGTCGTCGAAGGTCTCGGGAAAGCGCCGGGACAGCCAGAGATAGGCGCTGGCGAGCTTCACCGTCCGTTCCTGGTAGTCCAGTTCCCCCGCGAGGTTCGCCCGCAGGGCCGGCACCGTGGTGTCCGCTGCCCGGGCCTGGGTCCAGCGCTCCAGCATGCCGAGGGAGACGGGGTCGCGCCGATCCACCGGGCAGACCGAGAAGGCGAACTTCTCCGCGATCGGCAGCCGCGCCTTGTCCACCACGCGGGCGATCTCCAGGATCTCCTCCAGGGCGGAGGGCTGGAACGGCGAGCCGGCATAGAAGGTGGCGCGGGCGAAGTGCGCCAGCACCTCGCGCAGGCTGTCGGTGCGCATCTCCTCGGCCACGGAATTGATCGCGATGAGGTCGGGGCGCACGAAGAAGCGCGTATCGGCGGCCGGGGCCGTGGGTGCGCCGGCCAGCGCGGCCCGGATCGGCTCCAGCCCGGTCTCGTCGATCGCGGCGACGTAGCCCTCGTCCTGGTGCCCGAAGCGGCCGGCGCGGCCGGCGATCTGGCGGATCTCGGAATTGGTCAGCGCCCGCTCGCCGACCCCGTCCCACTTGCGCACCGCCGAGAAGACGATCCGCTTCAGGGGGCCGAGATTGAGGCCCATGCCGATGGCGTCGGTCGTGACGAGGACATCGGCCTCGCCGGCCCGGAAGCGCGCGGCCTCGGCGCGCCGCACCTCGGGCGAGAGTGCGCCGTAGATCGTCGCCACCCGGTGGCCGGCCGCCACCAGGATCTCGCGGTTCTCGTGGACGGACCGGCGCGAGAACGCCACCACCGCGTCGCCCGGCATCACCTTCTCCAGGGGGACGGGCGTCTCCTGCAGCACCAGCGGCGTCTTGCGCACGAAGGTGACGACCTCGAGGGACTCGTTGGCGGCCTCCGCGGCGCGGCGCACGGCGGCCAGCGCATCGTCCGAGCCGCAGACCACCACCGTATGGGCGGCCACGCCGAACAGGGCATTGGTCCAGGCCCAGCCCCGGTCGGGATCGCCGATCATCTGGATCTCGTCGATCACCGCCACGTCGACGGGCCGGGTGAGGTCGGCGGTCTCGATGGTGCGGGCGGTGTGGGTCGGATTGAGGTCGCCCAGCGTCTCCTCGCCCGTCACCATGCCGGCGCGCAGGCCGCGCTCGGCCAGGGCCTCGTAGTTTTCGAGCGCCAGCAGGCGCAAGGGGGCGAGGTAGGTGCCGGTGGGGGCGGCACGCAGCATCTCCAGGGCCGCGTAGGTCTTGCCGGAATTGGTCGGCCCCATATGGAAGATGATGCGCCGGCCGAGGCGCCGGGCCGCGGTGAATTTCTCGATATAGGCCCCGAAGCCGACTTGGTCGCGCAGGCGGCGCAGGCGCGAATCCTCCCGCGCCACGCTGCGGGCGCGGGCGCGCACGCCCTTCAGGGTGTCGGTGAGCGACTGGTTGAGGTTCGGCGAGAGCAGGAAGGCACGCGAGCGCAGCGACCGGTCGAGATGGTCGATATAGGTGGCGGCATCGGCGCCGACCTCGCGCAGATCCTCGGCGACCTGGTCGCGCAACCGCTCCACTGCACGGCGAAGGGACTTGGCGGTGCGTAACTGGGTCTCGGCGACGGCCGCCCGCAATTCCTCAAGGCGCCAGTTCGGATCGTTGCGGTAGGCCATGCCGGAGAGGATGCCGGCGATCGCGGTCTCGGGTGTCGCGTCGATCCGCAGGTCGAGGCGCCCGCCATCGAGGACGGGGATCAGGGTCCGGATGGTCCAGGCGATGCCGCCGTCGCGCATCACCGCGGCGCGCAGGGCCGGCACCGCCTTCTTCACGGCCGTGGCGCCACCCTCGGCGAAGGCCCGCCGTGCCCTCAGCTCGCGCAGCGCCTTGGCGACCACCGCATCCTCGACGAGACCGCCATAGTCGGGCAGGCCGAGATGGAGCCGCAGGGCATCCACCTCGACGCTCCGGGGCGGCAGGCCGAGGCGGACCGTTGCCTCCAGCAGGATCTCGTTCGTCGGTCGCGCGCGCTTGCGGGCCATGGGCCTCTCGTCGGGGGGTCTCGATCCGCCGCGGACGGACGACCGGGCCGCGCCAGGGTGCGCGGGACGCGGCCCAAAAAGCAACGGCTCCGATCAGCGCAACGACGAGCGCCTCCGGTCGGAATCAGGCCGCGCGCTGATTCACCTGCCGCTCCGCCAGGGCGGTCAGCAGGTGGTCGGTCGCCTTTTCCTCGTCGAGGTTCTGCTGGAGGACACCGGCGCAATCGTCCCGCCCCAGGCGCTTGGCCCAAGCGATCAGGGTGCCGTAGCGGGTGATCTCGTAATGCTCCACAGCCTGGGCCGAGGCCGCGAGGGCGGCGTCCAGCACGTCCTTGTCGGCGATCTCGCCGGCGAGCTCGTTCGCCTCCTCGATGATGCCGTCGATCGCCGGGCAGGTGACTGCCTTGGGGCTGTGTCCGTGCATCTGGAAGACCTTTTCCAGGCGCTGGATCTGGGTTTCGGTCTGGCGCAGGTGGGTCTCGAAACCCTGCTTCAGTTCCGGATGGGTCGCCTTACCGATCATCTTGGGCAATGCCTTCGTGATCTGGTGCTCGGCATAGTAGATGTCCTGAAGCGTGTGCACGAAGAGGTCGTCGAGCGTTTTGATATCGCGGGTGAACAGGCCCATGGCTGCCTCCACTGGCATCCTCGATGCGGAATCGAAGGGCCGCACGCCGAGGCGGGCGGCCCTTCCTGCTCGGCGGCGCACCACCGGGATGCCCGGGTTCAGGGGCCGCGCCGCGGGAGCGCCCGATCGGCCGCTGCGTTGGTTCGAGCAGATCTTGAAAACCCGACACCCGTGCTTCGTGTTCCGAAGACGGAACTCCGGGAACACTTATCCAGAACTTGGAGCAGACACGACCGACACTCTTGAAATCGGCCAAACGACAACCAACGGTGGTTTTTGCTTCGGCTTTGATCCAAGTTATTCAGGACTTCGCTTCTCCCTTGCTAACCCGGTGCAGGGTCGAACGCGCGTCGGGGCAAGCCACCCCGCCCGATCGGCGGCTCCTCGATCCTGGCCGTGACCGCACACGTCAGGGAGGCGATACGATGCATGAGAATTCCGCCGGACCGGCCGCATTCTGGGCCTCGGTGGCGAACGACGTCACGTCGCGGGTCGAGCCGGTGCTCGCCCGCCACGCCAAGGCCCGGGAGGGCGTGATCGAGTATCTGCGCGACCTGGAGGCGGTGGCCCTGCGCGACGGTAGCAGCCGCGAGGCCCTGCAGGTGATCGCCTCCGGACGGCGCCTCCTGGGCGACCGCAACGAGGCTCCGCCCGCCGAGATCGCCCGCGCGGTGCGGGCCGCCCTGATCTGAGCGCGTCGGGCGCGTCTCGCCCGGCGCCCAGCCGATGAGGTGCGCTACCCGGGCGGCGGCCCCAAGGCCGCCCGGGTGAACGCATCGGCGCCGATATCGTCGGTGCCGTTCATCCCGAGGCTCTCGATCAGCCGGCCGCGTGCGCGGCTGACGCGGCTCTTCATGGTGCCCACGGCGACGCCGCAGATCTCCGCGGCCTCCTCGTAGGTGAAGTTCTGCGCGCCGACGAGGACCAGGGCCTCGCGCTGGCTGAACGGCAGTTCGTTCAGGGCCTCCTGGAACTCGCGCATCTCGACCCGGATCTCCTGCTCGGGCAGGCTCGTCAGACGCCCGGCCAGGGCGCCGTCGGCGTCCTCCACCTCGCGCTTGCGCTTGCGCTGCTCGGAGTAGAACAGGTTGCGCAGGATGGTGAACAGCCACGCCGTGAGGTTGGTGCCCCGGGTGAAGCTCTCGGCCTTGGTCCAGGCCCGGACCAGGGTGTCCTGGACGAGGTCGTCGCTGCGGTCGAGATCGTAGGTCAGCGAGAAGGCGAAGGCCCGCAGGGCCGGAATCGCCCCAAGCAGGAGCTCGCGCATCTCGTCGTCGGCACCCTGCGGCGTGCCGACAGGATTGGGCATCGCGTTGTTCATGAGGATCCTCGCGTCGTGCTGCGGGCGGCCAGATCGGCGAGGAGGGCGTCGAAGCGGTCGGGGAGCGGCTGGTTCAGCACCTCGGCGTAGAGGAGGCGCAGGTTGCGTCCGATGCGCCGGCGGGCTTCCACGGTCATCCTGGCCTCGCCGGGGTCGGACGGGGCCGAAGCGGAAGGCGCGGGCCCGGGATCGGTCGCGCGCGCGATGTCGGCTTTCGCGACTTCGGGCTCGCTGATCTCGGATTTGGCGAAGTCCGGGCACCCCCCTGCCGCCGGGACCGACGTCGCCCCGGCGAGGCGGGACGTCGTCGGCGCCGCGAGCTGGATCTCGCCAGGTCCGCCGCGGCGGTTCGGGTCGCTCGAATCAATGCTCATTGCTGCTCATCGCTCGACGGCCGGGGCCGGAGAGTCCGGAGCGCCGTCATTTCGGCGGCCGTGCTACGGCGGCGCGATTTAACGACCTCTGAAAAAAGCATTCATATGATCTTAAGCCGCCGAATGCAGGCGAAAGATCATGAGCATCGATTGGAAACAGTTAGAAACAATGCCGATACATCGGTCAAGCGTCGCCGTTGAAAATCTATAGTCTCGTAATTCTGTCGGCAAGCTGAACAGTAGCCGGGCGCGGCCCGGGCGGCCCGCGGCTGTGAAGCGCCCCGCGGAACCGGGTCTTCATCGTACAGGACGATACTCCGCTAGCCCCAGCGTGGCCCGGCGCTTGCGCGCGTCGGCCCGCCCCTCGTCCACGCCACGGAAGCGCTGCCCGATGCCGTCAGACCTGCCCGATCTCGACCTTGTCGTCCGCGAGATCGCCGACGCGATGCGGGAGAGGCCGGATCGGGGCGAGGTGGCGACCTACATTCCCGAACTCGCCGGGGTCGACGCCAAGGCCTTCGGCCTCGTGGTGATCGACGCCGGGGGACGGGTCGCGGCCGCCGGCGACTGCGACGAACCCTTCTCGATCCAGAGCATCTCGAAGGTCTTCACCCTGACCCTCGCCCTCGGAATGGCCGGCGACCGGCTCTGGCGCCGGGTCGGGCGCGAGCCTTCCGGCAGCCCGTTCAACTCCATCGTCCAGCTCGAACGCGAGCGCGGAATCCCGCGCAATCCCTTCATCAATGCCGGTGCGATCGCGGTGACGGACCTGATCCTGTCCGGGCACCAGCCCCGCGAGGCCATTGGCGAGATCCTGCGCTTCATGCAGTTCCTGGCGCAGGACCCCACCATCGCCATCGACGAGGCGGTGGCCGCCTCCGAGCTGCGCACCGGCTTCCGCAACATGGCGCTGGCCCACTACATGAAGTCCTTCGGGGTGCTCGATAATCCAGTCGACTTCACCCTCGGCGTCTACTTCCACCATTGCGCCCTCAGCATGTCGTGCCGGCAGCTCGCCCAGGCCGGACGCTTCCTCGCCCATTCGGGCCGCAACCCGCTGACGGGGCTGTCCGTGGTCTCGCCCGAGCGGGCCCGCCGGATCAACGCGGTGATGCTCACCTGCGGGCATTACGACGGCTCGGGCGAGTTCGCCTACCGGGTCGGCCTGCCGGGCAAGAGCGGCGTCGGCGGGGGCATCCTGGCGATCGCGCCGGGGAAGGCCTCGATCGCCGTCTGGTCGCCCGGGCTCGACGCCTCCGGCAATTCCCATCTCGGGCGGATCGCCCTGGAGATGCTGACGAAGCGTCTCGGCTGGTCGATCTTCGGGGCCTGAACCCGCTGGCTGCCCGGTGGATCTGTTCATTGGAGAGGCAAAAAAAGAACCCGCCGCGGGCGCCGCGGCGGGTTCTGCTTAGATCGGGAGCAAATTTCGCCCGAGACAGATTAAAACTTAGGCAGCTGCCTGCTGGCTCGTCTCGGTCGGGACCGAGGCGATGGTCTTCAGGATCTGCGAGGCGATCTGGTAGGGGTCCCCCTGGCTGTTGGGACGGCGATCTTCCAGGTAGCCCTTGTACTCGTTGTTGACGAAGCTGTGCGGCACGCGGATCGAGGCGCCGCGGTCGGCGACGCCGTAGCTGAACTGGTCGATGGCCGCGGTCTCGTGCTTGCCGGTCAGGCGCATGTGGTTGTCGGGGCCGTAGACCGCGATGTGGTCGTCGAGGTTCTCCTTGAAGGCCGCCATCAGGGCTTCGAAATACGCCTTGCCGCCGACCGTGCGCATGTGCTCGGTCGAGAAGTTGGCGTGCATGCCCGAGCCGTTCCAGTCGGTCGCGCCGAGCGGCTTGCAATGGTACTCGACGTCGATCTCGTAGGTCTCGCACAGGCGCTGGAGCAGGTAGCGGGCGACCCACATCTCGTCGGCGGCCTTCTTGGAGCCCTTGCCGAAGATCTGGAATTCCCACTGGCCCTTGGCCACCTCGGCGTTGATGCCCTCGTGATTGATGCCGGCATCGAGGCAGAGGTCGAGGTGTTCCTCGACGATCTTGCGGGCGATGCTGCCGACTTCCTTGTAGCCGACGCCGCAATAGTACGGGCCCTGCGGGGCCGGGTAGCCGGAGACGGGGAAGCCGAGGGGACGGCCGTCCTTGTAGAAGAAGTATTCTTGCTCGAATCCGAACCAGGCGCCGTCATCGTCGAGGATGGTGGCGCGCTTGTTGGAGGCGTGCGGGGTGACGCCGTCCGGCATCATCACTTCGCACATCACCAGAACGCCGTTCTTGCGCGTGGAATCCGGGAAGTGGCGCACGGGCTTCAACATGCAATCGGAGCTGCCGCCTTCGGCCTGCATCGTCGAGCTGCCGTCGAAGCCCCAGAGCGGAAGCTGCTCAAGGGTCGGGAACGCGTCGAATTCCTTGATCTGAGTCTTACCGCGAAGGTTCGGCACCGGAGTGTAGCCGTCGAGCCAGATGTACTCGAGTTTGTATTTCGTCATTCCGAGCCTCTCGTCCTGAAGCGATGCGACATCCCAGGACACCTGACGGGATTCGCAGCCATCGCTGGCTGGGGCGGCATAAGCAACGTTCGCGCCAATTCGCCGATTACCGATCATGCGACAGATCGGCCGGGGCAAGCGTCGTGAGACTTCGTTAACGGGTTCGGTATAGCGCTGGCGGGGTCAGGAGATCGCGATGCGCAGACAGGTCAGCGCCGCGTTCGCCGGCCTTGCCCTCGTCGCCCTGGCGGCGACCGGGCTCGGGTTACGCGCTTCGGGCGCTGGCGAGCCGGAACGAGCGGATACCAGCACGACGCAGGCCGAACTGTCGGCACTGCGCGAGGCCTATCGGCGCGTCGACGAGGCGCTGCATCCGCCCGAGAATCCCTACAGCCCGGCCAAGGCCGATCTCGGCCGGCGCCTGTTCTTCGACACCTTGCTCTCGGGCGGGCGCACCATGAGCTGCGCCAGCTGCCACCAGACGACCCGGTCCTGGAGCGACGGCCGCCCCCGCGGCATCGGCGAGACCGGCGCGGCGATGAAGGTACGCACGCCGACGCTGCTCGATGTGGCCCAGATCCCGATTCTCGGCTGGGACGGCAAGTTCCGCAGCCTCGAGGACGTCGCCTTCACGCCGATCACCGGCACGAACGCGATGAACCTGCCCGAGAAGACGCTGATCGCGCGTCTCAAGGCGGATGCCGGCTACGTCCGCGCCTTCGCGGCCGCGTTCCCGGACCGGGTCGGCGCGGACGGCTCCGACGGCGCGATCGGCCGCCGGACGGTCGAGCTGGCCCTGGCGACCTTCCAGCGTTCCATCGTCTCCGGCGAGACGCCCTTCGACCGCTGGGTGGCGGGCGACGCCGGCGCCATCGGTCCGAGCGCTAGGGCCGGCTTCGTGCTGTTCAACGGCAAGGCGCAGTGCGCCGGCTGCCATTCCGGCTGGACCTTCACGGACGGGTCCTTCCACGACATCGGCGTCGGCACCGGCACGGATATCGGCCGGGCCGCGTTCTTTCCGGATTCGGTTCAGCTGCGCTACGCGTTCAAGACCCCGACCCTGCGGGACGTGGCCACGCGCGGGCCCTACATGCACGACGGCTCGCTGGCCTCCCTGCGCGAGGTCATCGATCTCTACGATCGCGGCGGCATCGACCGGCCGAGCCGCTCGCCGGCGATCAAGCCGCTCGGCCTGACCGAGGCCGAGAAGCACGATCTGATCGCCTTCCTGAAGACCCTGAGCGCCGACGGGACCGCCAGCCTCGCGGTGCCGCCCCGCCTCAACTGAGCGGGCGGGCCCGTCCGCGATCCTCCGCCGGCCGTGACTTCGCCGTCAACGGAAGAGCGGCAGCGCGGCCCCGAGCAGTCCCAGCCCTCCGAGGAGGAGCCGCCCGGACCAGCGCTCCAGGCTTTCGGCCCGGCTCGGCGTCCGGATCGCCGCGTAAGACAGTCCGGTTCCCACCATCAGGCTCGACAGGCTCAGGGTCGCGATCATCGAACTCTTCGGGTGAGACGGTTCGTCCCCCTCGCTAGCGCCGGGACGGTTAGCAAACGCTCTCCGCGCGAAAGCTTTTCAGAAGCATCGTCACCGAACCGTTACACGGCCCCGTGCATTCGTGCGGACGAGCCCGCTCGGGCGTCCGATGCCGAGACGCCACAGGTTAACCATTTGGCAAGGACTATTAACAAGTTCCTTCCGCAAACCGGAGAAGGCGCGTAGTTTTCATCGCGCCGGCAAGCCCCCGCGCCGGTTTCGTGAACAGGGCCTCCCCCCATGCAACCTGGAAGACGCTGGCTGCCGCGTGTCGCAGTCATGATGACGACGGCTGTCCTCACCGTCGCGGGCTCCGGCGCCGCGATGGCTCACGTGAAATGGTTCTGCGCCTACGATCTCGTCGGCGCGCCCCGGGATCTCGGCGAAGTCCTGTGCGCCGACTTCGAGAAGCTGGTCGGCCTGTCCGTCCTCGCCCTGATCGTGGGCGGTCTCCTGGAGGGAACGGTGCTGGGGGCAGCACTGACCCGATCCCTCGACCGGACCACCGCCTGGGCGCGCGAAAACACCGAGCTTCTGTTCCGCGCGGTGCTGGGCGGCTTCTTCGTCTCGCTGTGGACGCTGGGCGGCATCATCCTGACGCCCGAGCTCAAGACCGCCAACACCGTGCTGCCCTGGTTCCAGCTCGCCATCGCGGCCGGCTTCCTGTGGCGGCGCACGATGGTGTTCTCGGCCCTCGGCATCGTCGTGCTGTTCACGACCGCCGTGGTCCAGTACGGCGCGTTCCACCTCGCGGACTATCCGGTGTTCCTCGGCGTCGCCGCCTATTGCGCGCTCACCGGCCTCAGCCTTTCCCTGCCGGGCAACATCCGGCCCCTCGACGTCGTGCGCTACACCGCCGCCATCACGCTGATGTGGGCGTCCGTCGAGAAGTGGGCCTACCCGCAATGGTCGTTCCCGCTCTTCGTCGAGCATCCGGGCATGACCTTCGGATTCACCGGCGAGTACTTCATGAAGGCCGCCGGCGCCGTGGAATTCGCCCTCGCCTTCGCCCTGGTCTGCACGCCGCTGGTGCGTCGGATCTCCGCGATCCTGCTCGCCGCGACCTTCATCTCGGCGATCTTCGAGTTCGGGAAGGTCGACGCCATCGGGCACGCGCCGATCATCGTCGCCATGGTGGCCCTGGCCGCCGACAACGCCTCCGCGCCCTACCGCCTGCGCAACCTCGCCGTGACCCCCTTTGGATACGGAGCGGCCCTGGCGGCCTTCATCGGGCTCTATTACGGCGCCCATGCCGTGCTGCAGGGCGCGCCCCTGACCTGAGGAGCCGCCGGCGCGGGCACCGGGATCGGCCGCCTCAGCGGCCGTCCACCCGCACCGTCAGCTTCATCTTCGGATGGATCCCGCACAGCACCGCGAAGGTCCCGCCCACGTCGAAGACCACCCGGGTCCGGCTACCGGGCTTCAGGTCTCCGGAATCGAAGGTGAAGTCGGGCGAATCGATGTAGACGTGGTGGAGGAGGTCGCCGTCGTCGTTGACGATCTCCACCTGGGTGCCCTGCCGGACGGTGAGGGCGTTGGGCTGGAAGGCGCGCCCCTTCTGGGACACGTGCAGGCTCGGCGTTCCGACGGCCGCCAAGGCCAGCCCACCGCAGGTCGCACCGGCAATCCCAAAGGCCACGCATACGAGTGTGAGGCGCCGCATCCGCGTTCCGTCCGTTATCCGATGATGAGGGTCGAGATGATCCCCGGTGGAAATCTGACGAGCCGCGTCACAGATCAGGCCGGCCCCGTCCGCAGATAGGGTTTCATACCCCGATGAACTGCCGGTTAAGAACCGAATCCGCGCACGGCATCTCAAGACGGCCTTAACAACTATCATTCATCCTATCCTCCATCATTGGACGGGACAGACTGGATGACATCGCCCGAAACCCCGATGCCATCGCGTTCGCGCACCGGCCGCTGGCTGGTCGACCGGCTGGGTGCGATGCTCGGCACGATCCGGGGCCGGATCGTGATCGCGTTCCTGGTGATGAGCGCGATCACGGGCGCCCTCGGGCTCTCGGCGGCGTCGAGCATCCGCCGGGCGGACGAGCTCGTCAGCCAGACCTTCGACCGCTCGCTGATGTCCATCAACTACGCCCGCGCCGCCGCCACCGACTTCGCCGGGATGCGCACCGTGGAGGCGCGACGCTGGATGATCACCGATCCGGCGGCCCGCACGCTCCTCGACGAGCGCTTCGCCAGCCTCCAGCGCCTCCTCGCCGAGGACCTCGAGATCGCCGTGGAGCGCGCGCAGTCCGAGCGGGCGACCGGCGCGGCGCAGGCCGCCGAGCGGGCGGTGTCCGAATGGACGGAGGCCCGGGCCAGGATCACGGATCTCGGCCGGAGCGAGGCCGCCTACGCCGAACTCGACCGCCACGCCGCGGTGGCGGAGGAAAACTTCGACCTGTTCATCAACTACACGGCCGGCGACGGCTTCATCTATCGCCAGCAGGCGCGGGCCATCGTCGCCCGCGAGACCCGGCTCAACCTCATCGGCACCCTGATCGCCGTGCTCCTCTCCGGCACCGTGGCCTTCTGCCTGGCGCGCCGCATCATGGGCCCCCTGGCCGATGCCTCGCAGGCCGCCACCCGCATCGCCGGAGGCGACCTCAGCGGCACCATGCCGGCCGGCGGGGCCGACGAGGTCGGAACGCTGCTGGCCGCCATGGGCACCATGCGCGACAACATCCGCCAGGCGATGGAGAAGGAGGTGGCGCAGCGGATCTCCGCCGAGGACCGCCTCGCCGATGCCCTGGAGACCTCCCGCGAAGGCATCGTCGTCGTCGACGAGGCCGGGCGGATCTCGCTCACCAACAGCCAGGCCGAGGATTACCTCGGCTTTCGCGCCGGCACCCTGCCCTCGGGCCGCACCATCGCCGCCCTCGCGCAGGCCGAATCCGGTCCGGGCAGCCTCGCCCAGGCGCTCCTGTCCACGCCCGACGAGCGCAGCGAACTGCGCCTCGCCGATGGCCGCTGGCTCCGCATCAGCCGGAGCGCCACGCGCACGGGCGGCTTCATCGCGGTCTGCAGCGACATCACCCTGCTCAAGCAGCAGGAGGCGGTCCTCCAGTCGACCAACCTGCGCCTCGACACCGCCCTCGACAACATGTCCCAGGGGCTCTGCCTGTTCGACGCCGCCGGCTGCCTGATCGTCGTCAACCGGCGCTACTGCGAGATCTTCGGCCTGAGGGCCGACGAGCTTCCCCTCGGCCTGTCCTACCGGGAGGTCGCCGGCCTGAGCGCGACGCGGGGCGACTATCCGCAGCCGGATTCCGACGCCTTCGCCCTGGCCCAGGCCGAGACCGCCAGCGGAGGCTCGGTCGATTCGGACTTCCTGCACCTCGGCGACGGGCGCGTGGTCGCGGTCTCGCACAAGGCGGTGCGCGGGGGCGGCCTGGTGGCGACCTACGAGGACGTCACCGAGCGCCGGGAGGCGGATGCGCGCATCGCCTTCATGGCCCGCCACGACGTGCTCACGGGCCTGCCGAACCGGGCGATGTTCGGCGAGCGGATCGAGGAGGCGGTCGCCCATCTCGGGCGCGGCAGCCCGTTCGCGGTGCTCTGCCTCGACCTCGACCGCTTCAAGGAGGTCAACGACACTTTGGGCCATCCCGTGGGCGACGCCCTGCTGCGCGCGGTGGCCGACCGGCTGCGGGCCTGCGTGCGCGAGGTCGACACCGTGGCCCGGCTCGGCGGCGACGAGTTCGCCATCATCCTGTCGCAGGCCGAGCGGCCGCAGGATGCCGCCGTGCTCGCCCGCCGGATCGTGGACGTGATCAGCGCGCCCTACGATCTCGACGGGCACCGGGCCGGCGTCGGCGTCAGCATCGGCATCTGCTTCGCGCCGGGCGACGGCACCACCTGCGACAAGCTCCTCAAGAACGCCGACGTCGCCCTCTACCGGGCCAAGGCGGACGGGCGCGGCACCTGGCGCTTCTTCGAGGCGGAGATGGACGTCAGCCTCCAGGCACGCCGGGCCCTTGAGCTCGACCTGCGCGAGGCCCTGGCGCGCGAGGAATTCGAGCTGCACTACCAGCCGATCTACGATTTCCGCGCCCGGCGCATCGGCGGCTTCGAGGCGCTGGTCCGCTGGCGCCATCCGGTGCGCGGCCTCGTTCCCCCGGGAGAGTTCATCTCGGTCTCCGAGGAGATCGGCCTCATCGTGCCGCTCGGTGCCTGGTGCCTCACCAAGGCCTGCACCGAGGCGATGCGCTGGCCCGACGGCATCAAGGTGGCGGTCAACGTCTCGGCGGTGCAGTTCCGCGACGAGGTCATCGTCGAGGCCGTGCGCCAGGCCCTGACGCAGAGTCGGCTGCCGCCCGGACGGCTCGAACTGGAGATCACCGAATCGGTGCTCCTCAAGGACAATCTTGCGACCCTGGCGACGCTCTACGCCCTGCGCCGCCTCGGAGTGCGGATCGCCATGGACGATTTCGGCACCGGCTACTCGTCGCTCAGCTACCTGCGCTCGTTCCCCTTCGACAAGATCAAGATCGACCAGTCCTTCGTGCGCGACATCACCAACAAGACCGATTCCGGCCTCATCGTCCGGGCGGTGATCGGGCTCGGCCTCAGCCTCGGCATGCGCACCACCGCCGAGGGCATCGAGACGGAGGCGCAGTTCGACCGGCTGCGCAGCGAGGGCTGCGACGAGGGGCAGGGCTACTTCTTCGCGCGGCCGAGCCCCGCCTCCGACGTACCGAAGACGATCGAGCGCTGGTCGCGCGGGCACACCGACGCCGCCCGAGCCGTAGCCTGAGGGGCGGTTCCGGCCGACGCGGACGCGAGGCCGGCGGGACATCCTGCCGGCACGTCTCGCGAGCAAGTCTCGCGAGCAGGTCCGCCGGCCGAACCCGATCGCGGGTCCGGCGCCGGTGCGGCGCGCGGCTTTCGGATCAGTCGACCACCTTGAGGTCGTCCAGGGCGACGTCGCCGTTCTGGCTCGAGAAGGTCGGCGAGCGACCGTTCGACTGCGAGACGCCGCTGATCTGATGGTCGCCGCTGTCGTAGGTCGTCAGCTTGCCGTCCCGCTCGATCAGCAGGCGGTGCTTGTCGGGGAAGAACGCGTAGCGCATGTCGTTCTGGCCGCCGCTGGTGGAGGGCTGCCCCAGTTCCTGTGGCCACCAGGGCTCGGAGCCCTTCATCGGCTCCATGGGTTTCATCGGTTCCATGGGCTTCATCGGCTTCATCGGTTCCATCGGAATCGTCCCGCTTTCGTGTGAAGGCACGGCTACGCCCGAGACCCGCGAAGGTTGCGTGCCGGCGCGGTGAAATCCGAGGCAATGGGGCGCGAATGTGCGTCCCCCTGATCCGTGCCCATGATCTGTGCCCGTGAACCGTTCCCATGAACCGAGCGTCGACCCGGGTACCCTCCGCCGCGAAGGCGTCCGGACCCGGCTCGACCTTGGCCGCCATTGAATTCGCCGGGACGCGACGGCATATCGCGCACGCTTCATTCATTCTTCGACATCAGGAGACGTTCCCTTGAGCGACACCGTGGAACGGCACGAATTCGGTGCCGAGGTCGGGCGGCTATTGGACCTAGTGGTCCACGCCCTCTATTCCGACCGGGAGATCTTCCTGCGCGAGCTGGTGGCCAACGCCGCAGACGCCATGGACCGGCGCCGCTTCGAGGCGCTGACCGATCAGGCCTCCGCGCTGCCCGCCGACGCCAGGGTCCGCATCGTTCCGGACAAGGCCGCCCGCACCCTGACGCTCTCGGATGCCGGCATCGGCATGACCAAGGCGGAACTGGCCCAGAACCTCGGCACCATCGCCCGCTCGGGCACCCGCGCCTTCAGCCAGACCCTCAGCGACGCCAAGCCCGAGGACAAGCCGAGCCTGATCGGCCAGTTCGGCGTGGGCTTCTACTCGGCCTTCATGGTCGCCGACCGGGTCACCGTGACCTCGCGCCGGGCCGGCTCCGAGGAGGCCTGGACCTGGGCCTCCGAGGGCCAGGGCAGCTACACGCTCGAGCCCGCCACCCGCGCCGAGCCCGGCACCGACATCGTCCTGCACCTCAAGGAGGATGCCGACGAGTACCTGGAGAGCTACCGGCTCGACCACGTCGTGCGCAAATGGGCCGACCACATCACCGTGCCGATCGCGATCCGCGGCGAGGACGGCAAGGAGGAGAACGCCAACCAGGGCACGGCCCTGTGGCGCAAGGCGAAGTCCGAGGTCACACCGGAGCAGTACACCGAGTTCTACCGCCATGTCGGCATGAACTTCGACGAGCCCTGGGCGACCCTGCACTGGCGCGCGGAGGGCGCGCTGGAATTCTCGGCCCTGCTGTTCGTGCCCGGCATGAAGCCGTTCCAGGCGGTGGAGGGCGAGCGCGCCAGCAAGGTGCGCCTGCACGTGCGGCGCATGTTCATCACCGACGAGGCCGAGCTCCTCCCCTCCTGGCTGCGCTTCGTCCAGGGCGTGGTCGACACCGAGGACCTGCCCCTCAACGTTTCCCGCGAGATGCTGCAGGCGACGCCGGTGCTGACCAAGATCCGCCGCGCGGTCACGGGCCGCGTGCTTTCCGAACTCACCACCCGGGCCAAGGATGCCGAGGGCTACCGCCCGTTCTGGGAGAATTTCGGTCCCGTCCTCAAGGAAGGCATCTACGAGGACCATGAGCGCCGTGCCGAGATCGCCCCGCTGCTGCGCTTCCACTCCTCGGCCGTCGAGGGCTGGACCTCTCTGCCCGACTACGTCTCGCGGATGAAGGACGGCCAGGAAGCGATCTACTACCTCGTCGCCGACGATGCGGACGCCCTGAAGCGCTCACCTCAGCTCGAGGGCTTCCGTGCCCGGGGCATCGAGGTGCTGCTGCTCTCCGACCACGTCGACGCCTTCTGGCCCGAAGCCCTGGCCCGCTTCGACGACAAGCCGCTGCGCTCGGTGACGCAGGGGGCCGTCGACCTCTCGAAGTTCGCGGGCGAGACGCCCGAGGGCGAAGAGGCACCGGCCTCCGTCGAGGCCCTGGTCGCGGCCCTCAAGGAAGCGCTCGGCCCCGACGTCTCCGACGTGCGGGCCACCGACCGCCTCGTCGAGAGCGCCGTGGTGCTCTCCGCCTCGGGCCACGGCCCGGACCTGCAGATGCAGCGCCTCCTGCGCCGGGCCGGCCGGGGCGGTGGCGGCATGCCGGTGCTGGAGATCAACCCGCGCCATCCGCTGATCCGCGCCCTCAGCGCCAAGGTCGAGGCGCAGGAAGCGATCACCGAGGCGGCCGGGACGCTTCTCGACCTCGCCCGGGTGCAGGATGGCGACACGCCGCGGGATCCCGTCGCCTTCGCCCAGAAGATGGCGGCCGCTCTGGCGACGGCCTGAGGCCAGTCGAAAACCCAAAATTGCATTCCGGCGGCCTGTATCCGCCGGAATATCTGACCGCGTCGCAGAAGACCAATTTTGGAACGTGTGGGCGCACACCGGGTTTGATCTCCAGAACAATGATCCCTGGAGGAAATTCGACCATGCGAAATCTTACCCTCGCGACCGCCGCCCTGATGCTGACCGCCACCACCGCATTCGCAGCCCCCTGCGCGACCGGCACCACCAGCTCCATGAAGGACAAGTCCGCCGCGATGGACAAGTCCTCCAACGTGGATGGCGGTTCGGCTGCCAAGGTGACGCCCGGCGCCAAGGCCGAGTCGCCCGGCACCGTCGGGGCGATGAACAATGTCGGCGCCAACACGCAGCCCGCGCCGGGTGAGAAGAAGCCCGCCGAGGGGCAGGTCGTGAAGGGTGACAAAGCCGACAATTGCTGAGCGCGGACGCGGGCACGCCCGGCAGGCCGAGCCTCGCACCGAAGGAACGAAACGCCCTGCGCGCCCCCGGCACGCGGGGCGTTTCCGCATCCGGCCCGTCTACCGGGAGCGATGCGTCTCAGGAGTGCCGGCGTTTCCGAGGTTCGGCTGCCGGCCCCGTGACGCGTCGAGATTTCAGCCCGGTTCCCGGTGGCGGGCTGGCGCGAACCCGCTTAGAAGGCCCTCTCGAAACGACCGATCCTGCAGCGCGTCCCGCGACGCCTCGTGACCGGCACGAGGGGCGCGACGCCCCGGCACGAGGCGCCAGGGTGAACCTCCTCCAGCGACTGTTCGAGCGAAGCGAGACGGCCAGCACCCCGTTCCGGGCTCTCGGCCTCGTCACCGCCCGCATCGCGCAGAGCGACCCGGGACCGTCCGGCGGAGCCGGCAGAAGGGCCCTCCGCTCGACGGCGATGTCGTGGCGGACCGCCATGTCGCCCTGAATGGCCTCCCGGGCTAACAGCACGATTCCGGGACGGCTTGGAACGACATCGACACCCCGACCTGATCCCGGAGGTCCCGGCCGCCGATCCGGCCCCCGCTCGAT
>NZ_JBYSXL010000021.1:47733-60543 GCF_058782155.1 Methylobacterium sp. FW306-05-D | reverse complement strand
GGGCGGGGGGCGGGCGTGTCTTCTAAACGCAACGCGGCCGGTTCGCGCAACGTGCCGCGCGCGCGGCTCGCTCCCACCGGCTTGAAATCTCCGCGACCCTGTGATGCGTGGCGCCCGTCATGCCCGCGCCAGCCCCGTTCCTCGTCCCCGCCCTCTTCGTTGTGATCTGGGCGACGGGCTTCGTCGCGGCCCGTTTCGTGGCGCCCCACGCCGAGGCCTTCACCTTCGTGGCGGTCCGGGTCGTCGCCGTCGCGCTGGTCCTGGGCGGCCTCGCCCTGATTCGGGGAGCGCGCTGGCCGCGCGATCGGGCCGGCTGGCTCCATGCCGGGCTCGCCGGCGTGCTGATGCAGGGGATCTACGTCATCGGCGTGTTCTGGTCGGTCCAGCACGGCCTGCCGGCGGGCATCGCGGCCCTGGTCGGCAGCCTGCAGCCCCTGCTGACCGCGACCCTGGCGGGCCCGGTTCTCGGCGAGCCCGTGAGCCGGCGGCGCTGGCTCGGCATCGGCACCGGCTTTTCGGGCGCGCTTCTCGTCCTGGCGCCGAAGATCGGCGCGGGCGACTCGGCTGGAATTCCGGTTCTGGCCCTGGCCGCCTGCCTCTGCGCGATGGTGGCGATGACCGGCGGCACCCTCTGGCAGAAGCGGCACGGCGCGGGTGCGGACCTCCTGAGCAATGCCGCCGTCCAGTTCGTCGGCGCCGCCTGTCTCGCGGTGCCGGTCGCTGTCCTCTTCGGAACCGGCGGCTTCGACGCGTCCACGCCCCTGTGGCTCGGCCTCGCCTGGTCGGTCCTCGTGAACTCCGTCGGCGGCATCCTGCTGCTGCTGATGCTGATCCGCCGCGGCGCCGTGGCGGGGGTCGCCGCTCTGCTGTTCCTGGTGCCGCCGGTCTCGGCGGCGATGGCTTACGGGCTGTTCGGCGAGGCGCTGACGCCGATCCAGCTGGGCGGCATGGCCATCGCCACGCTCGGGGTTGCCCTCGCCAGCCGCGGGTGAGCCCATGACCACCCGAAGACGACTTTTTCTTTGAGAAACATCTCAATAAAATTCATCACGCCGCGGACAACAAAGAAGAATCAGGGTTTTTCGCCCTGACGGATAATGAATTCAGGCGGGATAGTGCCGCACTGCGGCGAGACGCCTCTACAGGGGCGACAAACCTGCCTATAATGGACTGCAAAGTCCCAGTCCCTCGCCAGCGAGTTTGCCATGTCAGCCTCTCCCGTCGTCTCGACCGAACCGCAGGACCTCGTGACCCTGGCCCGCGAGGCGGCCGAGGCCGCCAAGGGCCTCGTCGCCGAGGCGACCCGGCGGGTGCGTACCACGATCCTGTCGGACGAGGGCAAGATCTCGGCCGAGAAGATGGAGACGCAGCAGCACGCCACGCACGGCCTCGCCTGGATCGCCACCTACGCGGAGGGCGTCCGCGAGCTCGGCGCCTATGCCCAGCGCCTGACGGAGAGCGGTGAGTTCGGAGAGACCGAGAGCCTCCTCGTCCGGATCGGCCTCGGCGAGTACCTCGACCAGATGTTCTCCGGCATTCCGATGAGCCAGGGCGAGATGGTGCGGCCCACGGGCTCCCTCGGCCTGGCCGCGCGCGAGGTCGCCAAGTTCCGCACGCCGGCGGTGGAGACCCTGATCGCCGAGGGCAACACCCCCGAGAACCGTGCCGCCCTCGTGGCCCGCATCCGCGACAACGGCGGCGCGGCCACCATCGGCAAGTCCGGCCTCGACGAGGACATGGAGGCGATCCGCTCCGAGATGCGCCGCTTCGGCCTCGCCGAGGTCGTGCCGCACGCGCACGAATGGCACAGCCAGAACGCCTACATCCCGATGGAGATCGTCACCAAGATGGCCGAGCTCGGCGTCTTCGGCCTGACCATCCCGGAGGAGTACGGCGGCATGGGCCTGCCGAAGATCTCCATGTGCGTGGTCTCCGAGGAGCTGTCGCGCGCCTATATCGGCGTCGGTTCGCTGGGCACCCGCTCGGAGATCGCCGCCGAGCTGATCCTGTGCGGCGGGACCGAGGAGCAGAAGCACCGCTTCCTGCCCGGCATCGCCTCGGGCGACACGCTCCCCACCGCCGTGTTCACCGAGCCGAACACCGGCTCTGATCTGGCCAGCCTGCGCACCAAGGCCGTCAGGGACGGCGACGTCTGGAAGATCTCGGGCAACAAGACCTGGATCACCCACCCCGTGCGCGCCGACATCATGACCTGCCTCGTGCGCACCAAGCCTGAGGAGAAGGGCCACAAGGGCCTGTCGCTGCTCATCGCCGAGAAGCCGCGCGGCACCGATGCCGAGCCCTTCCCGGTCCAGGGCCTGTCCGGTGGCGAGATCCACGTCCTCGGCTATCGCGGCATGAAGGAATACGAGCTCGCCTTCGACAACTTCGAGGTGCCGGCCGGCAACCTCCTCGGCGAGGTTGAGGGCAAGGGCTTCGCCCAGCTCATGCAGACCTTCGAATCCGCCCGCATCCAGACGGCAGCGCGCGCCATCGGCGTGGCGCAGAACGCCCTCGACCTCGGCCTGCGCTACGCCGAGGAGCGGGTGCAGTTCGGCAAGGCCCTGATCAACTTCCCGCGCGTGGCCGACAAGATCGCCATGATGGCGGTGGAGATCAACATCGCCCGGCAGCTCACCTACTTCTCGGCCCGCGAGAAGGACGAGGGCAAGCGCTGCGACCTCGAGGCCGGCATGGCCAAGCTTCTCGGCGCCCGCGTGGCCTGGGCGGCGGCCGACAACGCCCTGCAGATCCATGGCGGCAACGGCTTCGCGCTGGAATACGCCGTGAGCCGCGTGCTCTGCGACGCGCGCATCCTGTCGATCTTCGAGGGCGCCGCCGAGATCCAGGCCCAGGTCATCGCCCGGCGCCTGCTCGAAGCCGCCTGAGCCTGGCCCCCAAAGGCCGGAACGCCGGGGCGAACGAAACCCCCCGGGCGTTCCGGTATGCCACGAGGGTGTCGTCGAGGTCGCGCTACTTGGTGACCTTCACCGAGACGGGGTCGCTCGACGGGAAGGTCTCCTCCAGCGCCTCGTCGAGGCGCGCGTCGAGTTCGCCCTTCTGGTTCTCGGGGCGGTTCTTGTCCGACCCCTTCGGGGCCGCCTGGCCGGTGGTGGAGATGATGTCGGTCTCCGGCGTCTTCTGATGATCGGCCATCCTGGGCACTCCTTCGGCTCGCGGGTCAGCGCCTTCGTCGGCACGTCGTCCCTGACAACGCCGCGGGCGCGTCCGGTTTCCATGGCGGGGACCGGACGGTGCGACGGGGACACGGCCCCGGACGCGAAACGGCCAGACAGCGACCGCCCCCCCGGCGCGGCGCGTTCCTCCCTCAGGGGGCCGCCGGGACCTGGGTCCGGGTCGCGGCCCGGCCGGTGCGGGCATCCGCCGTCCGGGCCTCCCGCAGGACGAAGTCGTAGACCTGCGTCAGGCGGTCGAGATGCGCGTCCGGGGTCAGCGGCGCGGCCCAGTAGCGCTCGGAGGCGGCCCGGCTCATGCGCTCGGCGAGACCGTCGTCGGAGAGCCGGACGAGGTGGGCGGCGAGGGAATCCGGATCGCCCGAGCGGAACCAGAAGCCGGTCTCGCCGTCCTCCACCGCCTCGCGGCCGGCGCAGGCGTCGCTGACGATCACCGGGGCGCCGCAGGCGAGCGCCTCGTAGACGGTGAGGGGCTGGCCCTCGTACCAGACGCTCGGAAAGACCAGGGCGCGCGCCTGCCGCATCAGGGCCTGGACGCCGGCCTCGTCGCGCCAGCCCAGCATCACCGCCTCGGGATAGCGCGCCGCGAGATCCGCGCGCGCCGGCCCGTCCCCGACGAAGACCGGACGGACGCCGGCGCGGCGCGCCGCCTCGGCGAAGATCGGCGCGCCCTTCTCGGTGGAGATGCGCCCGACGAACAGGAAATCGCCCGGCGGCCCGGCACGGTGGGGAGGCCTGTCCACCGCGATCGGGTTGTCGACCCGGTGGAAGCGGGTCGCGCTCGGGAGATGCGGGGCGACGACCCGCTCCTGCAGGGCGCTGAGGGTGACGATGTGCGGGAACAGCGCCTTCAGGCCGGCCACATGCTCGAGGCCGAGGTGGCGCACCACCCGCAGGAGCTTGCGCGGATAGCTGCGGGCGTCGCAGTTCGTGGTCAGGCAGCCGAGGGACATCGGTGTGCGATGGCAGATCCGGGCGGCCGGATACTCGTAGAAGCCGCCGTTCGGACAGACGAGGAAGAACTCGTGCATCGTGTAGAGCAGCGCCAGCCCGGAGGCCGCGAGGCTGCGCCCGATCGAGGGCGAGAGTGCCTTGGCGAAGGCATGGACGTGGACCACGGTGTCCCGCGGGTCGAGCCCGCGCAGCTCCACGGCCAGGCGCCGGGCCGCCGGTCGGTTCCAGATCGCCTGCGCGGCGAAGGCGAGCCTGTTCGTCGTCGTGCCGATATCGTCCTGCCCAAGGCAGACCACGCGGATGCCGGCCGCCTCCAGGCGGGGATCGGCGGGACCGACGGCGGCGAAGACCGTGACGCCGTGGCCCCGCCCGCGCAGGCCGAGCGCCGCATCCAGCGCCACCTTGGCTTGCCCACCATTGATGAAGGCATGGTCGACGACGAGGACGAGGTGCATGGTGGACAGTCCCGGCCAACGACGAGGTCTTCGGCGATCTTTACCGAACGTGCGTTGATCTCCGGTAAATCCACGCGTCTGCGGCGGTTCTTGCGCGGACCGCTCCGGATTCCCTGGGCATTGCCAGATCGTCGGGCCTCTCCATGCAGATCGTCGTGTTGGCCGAGTTCGCCGTGGCGAGCGGGGGCGCCGAGAAGGTCGCGGTCGAATCCGCCCGCGGCCTCGCCGAGGCGGGGATCGACGTCACCTACGTCCAGGCCATCGACGGGCCGGTGGATCCGCTCCTCGACCATCCCCGGATCCGCCGCCTGAGCCTCGGCAACACCGATATCTGGCAGCGCCCGGCCCATCGCGCCGCCCTGAACGGGCTCTGGAGCGCGGAGGCCGCCGCCCGGCTCGGCGCCGCCCTCGACGGGCTGCCGGTGCGGCCGGACCTGATCCATCTCCACCAGTGGACGCGCAGCCTGTCGCCGAGCGTCTTCCCGGCGCTGTTCGCGCGGGACCTGCCGGTGGTGGCGACCCTGCACGACTACTTCCTCGCCTGCCCGAACGGGGTCTATTACCGCTTCGACCGGGCCGAGCCCTGCACCCTGACCCCGCTCTCGGCCGCCTGCATCGCCGCGCCCTGCGACGGCAGGAGCCGGCTCCACAAGCTCGTGCGCGTCGGCCGCTCGGTCTCCCTGCGCGCCGCTCTGAAGCGGCGGCGGCTGGACGTCATCCATGTCTGCGACGCGAGCGTCGCCCGGATGGGCGCCTTGCTGGAGGGGCTGGAGATCACCCACCACCGGGTGGACAACCCGGTGCGGGTGGGCCGGCAGGCACCCGCCGATCCGCAGCGGGGCGATGCCATCGCGTATGTCGGGCGCCTGACGCGGGAGAAGGGCGCCGACCTGGTGGCCGCGGCCGTAGGCGCCGCCGGACTTCCGGCCCTGTTCATCGGAGCCGGCCCCCTGGAGAGCGAATTGCGGGCCTGCCCCGGGGTCGAACTCGTCGGCTGGCAGGAACCGGACGCCGTCTGGTCGCTCCTGCGCCGGCGCGCCCGGGCGATCGCCGCCCCGTCGCGCTGGTACGAGACCGGGCCGCTGACGGTCTACGAAGCCCTGGCCCACGGCATCCCGGTCATCGCCTCGACGCGGTCCGGCGCCTCCGAGAAGGTCGCCGACGGCGTGAACGGTTATGCCACCTCACCGGAACCGGAGACCTGGGCGAGGGCCGCGGCGGCATTCCGCGACGACGCCCTGACCGCCCGGCTCGGCGCCGCTGCCCATGCCCGGTACTGGGCGGCCCCGATGACCCTGGACGCCCACGCCGCCGCACTGGTCACGGTCTACGAGCGCATCCTCGGCGCCCGGACCGGACGCTCCGCGCGTGCGAACCCGAGGGACATCGAGTCCGCGGCTTGAAGGCCGACCGGAAAATTGGCAAGATTCTGCACCTTTCCGCCGCGCCCATATTGACGTGCATGTTGCACCGCAACATAAATCTCTCGCAACGCACCGAACGATTCGGTCGTCAGTGGAGAGAACGGACATGAACGGCCAGACCTTCGAGATCCCCGCCGAGATGCGCACGCTCGCCGAGAAGAGCGTCGATCAGGCCCGCACCGCCGTCAGCACCCTGTTCGGCAACGCCGTCAAGACGGCCGAGCAGATGCAGACCACGTCGAAGTCGGTTCAGGAATCGCTGCAGACCGTCGTCGCCAAGGGGCTCGATCAGGTCCAGGAGAACGCCGCCGCGACCTTCGACTTCGCCCAGAAGCTGGTCCGCACCCGGGACCTCCGCGAGGCGATGGAACTGCAGAGCGAGTTCTTCCGCAGCCAGATCGCCAATCTGCAGGCGCAGGCCAAGGACCTCGGCACGCTGGCCCAGAACACCCTGCGCCCGTCCGCCTGAGCGCGGCGCGCAAGTCCTGGACCTGGGCAAGCTGGACCTGGGCAAGTCGGAGACCTGCGGCAAGTCTCCGGCCTGCTGCACGATTCCGGGCCGCCCCCCCGGGGGCGGTCCCGGGGTGCGGCGTCGGCCCGCAGACCATCCCACCGATTCGGGCTATTCTTTCGCCTGAAACGGCAAGGAGACACAGCCATGGCAAGACGGCGCAAGACGCCCTCCCGAGCGCAGGACCGATCCGGAACGCGGCCAGGGACGGCAGGCATCCCGGAGGAGGGATCGATGATTGCTGACACCGTGCACGGCGCGGGCGAGGGCGACCACGAGCTCCCGGCCGGGCCCGAACAGGCGCCGAGCGTTCACGAGACGCTTCTCGAGGGCGTCTCGCCGGATGCCCTGGCGGCGGCCGGCGGCGGGGAGGGCGAGAGCGCCCCGGCCGCCGACGAATCCGTGAGCGCCGGATCGGAGCGTTCCGAGCTCGCGGAGGACCTCACCGTGGTGCCGGAGGAGGCCGGCGCATCCGTGGAGGCGGCGAACGAGACGGTCGAGGCCGCGACGCAGACCGTCGAGGCCGTGGTTCAGGCCATCCCCGACCCGGCCTTGCCCGATCACGCCATCTCCGATCACGCCATCTCCGATCACCCCTTGCCCGAGACGATGTCCGACGGCCCGTCGGCGGCGCTCCCCGCGGTCACCGGCGCGCAGGCTTCCATCGGCAAGCGCACCGAATCGGCGAAAGCGCCGCGGATCTCCGAAGTGATGGGGGAACTCGGCGAGGTGAACACCACGCTGCTGACCTACCTGCGGGGCGAGAGCGCCGCGGCGGTGGCCCATTGGCAGGCGCTCTCGGGCGCCAAGACCCCGGCCGATGCGCTCCGCCTCCAGGTGACCGAGATGCAGCGGGCCGCCGACGCCTCGCTGAGCTGCTTTGCCGCCCTCGCCAGGCGGGCCGGCCGCTTCACCGGCTCGCTCGCCCGGCGCTGAGAGACCCGGCCCCCGGCGCCCCTCGCGCCGGCGGCCCGACCCGTCTAGATATCCCGAAATCCGTCGCGGCCGCGCCCCAGACCGGGGCAGGGCCGCCACGCCCAGGTTCCGGGAGTTTCCATGCCGCGCCTATCCCTTCTGCTCGTTCCGCTGCTGACCGCGACGCTCGCCGCCGCGCCCGCCACGGCGCAGATGATGAAGTCGCCGGATGCCCCCGAGAAGGCGGCTCCGGAGAAAGCGGTTCCTCTGGCCAAGGGCCAGGTGCAGCTCTCCTTCGCGCCGGTGGTGAAGCGCGCCGCTCCCTCGGTGGTGAACGTCTACGCCTCGCATGTCGACACGCGGGGCCAGAGCCGCAGCGCCATGGACGAGTTCATGCGGCGCTTCTTCGGCGACAATGGCGGCGGACGCGGGCGCGGCGGCGCCCCGGGCGAGCGGGCCCAGAAGTCCCTGGGCTCCGGCGTGATCGTCGACGAATCCGGCCTCGTCATCACCAACAACCACGTCATCGAGAACATGAACGAGGTGCGCATCGCGCTGGCCGACCGGCGCGAGTTCGAGGCCACCATCGTGCTGCGCGACCCGCGCACCGATCTCGCCGTGGTCAGGATCAAGAGCCCGACCGGCGGCCTCATCCCGATGGCCTTCGGCGATTCCGAGTCCCTCGAGGTCGGCGATTTCGTGATGGCGATCGGCAACCCGTTCGGCGTCGGCCAGACGGTGACGCAGGGCATCGTCTCGGCCCTCGCGCGCACCCAGGTCGGCTCCTCCGACTACCAGTTCTTCATCCAGACCGATGCGGCGATCAATCCCGGCAATTCCGGCGGTGCCCTGGTGAACCTGCAGGGCCAGCTGGTCGGCATCAACACGGCGATCTACTCGCAATCCGGCGGCAGCCACGGCATCGGCTTCGCCATTCCCGCCAGCATGGTCCGCGCCGTGGTGGAGACGGCCAAGGGCGGGGCCACCGCCGTGCGTCGCCCCTGGCTCGGCGCGCGGGTCCAGAGCGTGACCCCCGACATCGCCGAGAGCATGGGGCTCGACCATCCCACCGGCGTGCTGGTGGCGAGCCTCCAGGCCAGGAGCCCGGCGGAGGAGGCCGGCCTGAAGCGCGGCGACCTCATCCTCACGGTGGACGGGAAGAGCGTCGACGATCCGGAGGCCTTCGGCTACCGCTTCGCCCTGAAGGGTCTCAGCGGCCAGACCCAGTTCGGCATCCTGCGCGGCAGCGGCCGCTCGACGGTGGCGGTGAAGCTCAGCCCCGCCCCCGAGACCCGCCCGCGCGACACCCTCAAGGTGCGCACCCGCTCGCCCTTCCTCGGCGCGACCCTGGTGAACACCTCGCCGGCGGTGGCCGAGGAGCTTCAGGCGGATTTCCCCGCCGACGGCGTCGCGGTCGCCAGCGTCGACGAGGGCTCGATCGCGTCGCGGGCCGGCCTGCAGAAGGGCGACATGATCGTCGCGATCAACGGCATGCCCATCGCCACCACGAAGGACCTGGAGCGGATCACCCGCAACAGCCTCAACATGTGGGAGGTCTCGATCAACCGCGGCGGCGAGGTGATGACCTCGATGTTCGGGGGATAGCGCGTCCAAGGGTCTGCGCGGGATTTCCCCTCTCGACAAGCTGGTGCTCCGTCATGGTCGACGCTGTTCAGTCAAAAGCCGAAATCCTCGCAGACATCCTCGAGGCCATCGAGGGCGACCTGAGCAACCAGGATGCGACGGACGTTCGTTCGTTCATCGCCGCGGGCGAGTACGGTTTGGCGGCCGATACGCTCTTTTCGGCACTGGCCGCCCATCGCATCAGCCTCGACGAAAAGGTGATCGCGCAGCTCGCCGCCGTGGAGGACCTCTACAACACCTTCGGCGACCTCGATCCCAAGGTGTCGGGGTCGGTGCTGCGGCGCGAGCATCGGCCCACGCCCGTGCGCTTGTAGGCGACGATCCTTCGACGTCGGTTTCCGGCGGAGGCGAAGCACCGCGCGTGGGGCCTGCGCCGGATCGCTGGTGACAGGTGCGACGGTTCGGTTGCTAAGCGGCGCCACCCGCGTCTTTGATGTGCCGATGTCCGACCTCTTCGCCGCCGCCGGCCTCTCCCAGGCCGCCCCCCGCCCCCTCGCCGATGCCCTGCGCCCGAAGACCCTGGACGAGGTGGTGGGGCAGGAGCACCTGACCGGGCCGGACGGGGCGCTGACCCGCCTCCTCACCGCCCGGTCCTTCGGCTCGCTGGTGTTCTGGGGGCCGCCCGGCACCGGCAAGACCACCGTGGCCCGCCTGCTGGCCCACGAGACCGACCTGCATTTCGAGCAGATCTCGGCGATCTTCTCAGGGATCGCCGAACTCCGGAAGGTGTTCGAGGCGGCCCGCGGGCGCCGGGCGATGGGCCGGGGCACCCTGCTCTTCGTCGACGAGATCCACCGCTTCAACCGGGCGCAGCTCGACGCCTTCCTGCCCGTCATGGAGGACGGCACGGTGACGCTGGTCGGCGCAACCACCGAGAACCCATCCTTCGAGCTGAACGCCGCCCTCCTGTCGCGCGCGCGGGTGCTGCTGTTCCGCGCCCTGGACGACGCGGCCATCGCCAAGCTGCTGGTGCGGGCGGAAGCCCTGACCGGCCGCACGCTGCCGCTCGACGAGGCGGCGCGGGGCGTGCTGGTCCGCATGGCCGACGGGGATGGGCGCGCCGCGCTCACCCTCGTCGAGGAGGTCTGGCGCTCGGCCAAGGCGGGCGAGATCTTCGACGCCGAGCAGCTGCAGGCGATCATCCAGCGGCGCGCACCGATCTACGACAAGTCCCAGGAGGGGCACTACAACCTCATCAGCGCGCTGCACAAGACCGTGCGCGGCTCCGACCCGGATGCGGCTCTGTACTACCTCTGCCGGATGCTCGACGGGGGCGAGGACCGCCTGTTCATCGCCCGGCGGCTCGTGCGCATGGCGGTGGAGGATATCGGGCTGGCCGATCCGCAGGCCCTCGTGGTCGCCACCGCCGCCAAGGACGCCTTCGACTTCCTGGGCTCGCCGGAGGGCGAACTGGCGCTGGCCCAGGTCACGGTCTATCTCGCCTGCGCGCCCAAATCGAACGCGGTCTACGAGGCCTACAAGGCCGCCACGCGCGTGGCCAAGGCGCACGGCTCCCTGCCGCCGCCCCGGACCATCATCAACGGATCGACGAAGCTGATGCGCAAGATCGGCTACGGCGAGGGCTACCGCTACGACCACGACGAGCCCGATGCCTTCTCGGGCCAGGATTACTGGCCGGAGAAACTCGGTCGCCAGCACTTCTACGCCCCCACGGAGCGGGGCATGGAGAGCCGCTACACCGAGCGCCTCGCCCATTGGGAAGCCCTGCGCCGGCAGCGCCGGTCCGAGCAGGACTGAGGCTTCGCAGCACCGATCGGACCCATCGGGCGACCAGCCGTGCCGGCCTCGGGGCCGGCGCGCGATCGCGCCTGCTTGCCGCCGACGCATGATCGTTAACAAGTTCTGAAAAGAGATCTCGAATTTTACGGGTTTTCCTGAATATAGGGCAATTTGTATATTCTATAAGGGGGTCAGCACGGATGTTCTAGCCGGAAACCCATACCCGCGATGACGATTTATTACGTCGACTCTTCTTTCACCGGCGGCTCGAACAAGAGCGGCCTCTCGGCCGACGCGCCCCTGACCAGCCTGGAGGCGGTCAACAAGCTCAAGCTCCAGGCCGGTGACACCGTCGCCTTCAAGGCCGGCACCGCCTACACCGCCTCGGCCGCCGGCACGGGCGCACTCACCATCAGCGGATCGGGCACCGAGAAGGCCCCCATCACCTTCACCACCTACGGCACCGGCCCCGCCCCGACCATCACCAACACCGCCACGGGCTATTCCGACGGCATCCTGGTCGGCAATGCCAAGTATGTCGTCATCGACGGGCTGAACATCACCGGCGCCGGACAGGCCGGGGTCAACGTCAGCAAGTCCGCCAGCCACATCACGATCCAGAACGTCGAGGCGAGCAACGTCGGCGAGGGCGTGATGCTCGTCGGCACAGACAACCTCGTGACGCGCAGCTACTTCCACGACCTGAAGATGATCAAGAACACGGCCAACGTCTACGACGACGATTACGGCGCCGTCGGGGTGATGATCGCCAACAGCAACAACGAGGTCTCGTACACCAAGATCGTCAACGCCAAGGCGCCGAGCTTCGACTACAAGACCGATGGCGGCGGCATCGAGCTGTTCGGCTCGATGAACAACATCAAGATCCACAACAACTGGGTCGAGAACAGCGTCGGCTTCCTCGAGGCCGGCGGGCCCAAGAGCACCCTGACCAACATCTCGATCTCGAACAACGTCAGCCTGAACAACACCGGCTTCCTCGTGCTGCACAACGGCGGCGGAAACTTCGGCAGCACGTTCAAGAACGTCGACGCGAGCAACAACACCATCATCGACCAGAACAACGGCGCCAAGCAGATGGCCAGCGTGTTCCTGGACGCGCCCTACCAGAAGGGGGAACTCTCCTTCCACGACAACGTCATGTACATGAATAACGGCGACTCGTTCTTCAAGCAGGTCGGCGACTATCATTACAACAATACGTTCTATGCGCCCTCCAAGGCAACACACCTGTACAACAACTGGAACATGACCCTGAATTCGGGGGAGAAATACGTCACGACCGCACCGACGGGCAGCGCCTCGATCGTCGAGACGCTCAAGGCCGTGTCGGGCGGCATCGGCGCTTCCCTGGTCTCGGCAGATTCGGTCGGCCTGAACGCCGCCAAGCCGGCCCTGATCGTCGATCCGGCCCCGATCGTCGATCCGGTGCCGGATGTCGCCATCGCACCCGTCGTGCCGGCGCTGGCCGTACCGGCCCCCACCCCGCCCACTTCACCGCCCACCGACAACGGTGACAAGATCACCAAGATCTACGATGCGGCCGGCGTTCTCATCAGCAAGACCGTCGTGCACGCCGACAAGTCCTCCGACGTCTATCTCAGCGGCATCACCGGCCGGGACTACGTGTCCACCCATACCAGCACCGACAGCACCGGTAAGGTCGTCCTGCTGGAGCAGTTCCGGGCCGACGGCAGCCTGGTCATGAAGAAGGTCGTCGGGATCGACACCACCACGGAAACCTACGACGCGGCCGGCACCTTGACCAACAAGACCGTCCTGCACGCGGACAAGTCCTCCGACGTCTACCTCAGCGGCATCACCGGCCGGGACTACGTGTCCGCCCATACCAGCACCGACAGCGCCGGAAAGGTCGTCCTGCTGGAGCAGTTCCGGGCCGACGGCAGCCTGCTGATGAAGAAGGTCGTCGGGATCGACACCACCACGGAAAC
>NZ_JBYSXL010000021.1:0-47637 GCF_058782155.1 Methylobacterium sp. FW306-05-D | reverse complement strand
TGGCAGCCTGCTGATGAAGAAGGTCGTCGGGATCGACACCACCACGGAAACCTACGACGCGGCCGGCACCCTCACCAACAAGACCGTCCTGCACGCCGACAAGTCCTACGAGGTCTACGCCAACGGCGTCACCGGCCGGGACTACGTGGCCTACCACGAGAAGTACGGCACCGATGCGAAGAACCTCTACCTCGACGTGACGAAGGCCGACGGTTCGCACATGGTGACGGTCAACGGATCGAACGTCGCTTTCAAGGTCGATGGACACGCGGACTCGATCTCCCTGAAGGGACAGAGCGACACGCTGGTCTTCGAGAAGGCGTTCGGGGGCAGCGCGGTGACCGGCTTCGATGCGGGCACCGGCGTCGGTCACGACGTGATCGATCTCAACGCCACCCTGGCGTCGAACTTCGCGCAGCTGAAGGGGATGATGCAGACCACGGGTCACGACACCCTGATCACCTTCAGCCCCGCCGATCATATCCTGCTGAAGGGCGTGGTCGCGGAGAGCCTGACGGCGTCGAACTTCGCCTTCCACTACGACCTGCACTAGGACGCTCCACGACCCGTCGACGCAACGGACCCGGCATCCAGTCGTTCACACCGGAGGCCGGGTCCGCAGGCCGTCCCGGCCCGGCGATGGCCGACCGCCCCTGGCGCGACAGGGCCTTCCGCGAAAAAGCCCTGGCGCGGCCGGGCCCCGTCGCGGGGGTCGAGGGCGCGTCAGTCGATCGAGCCGATCCGGAGATGGAAACCGTCGCGGATCGCGTGCGGCACGGGTCCGATCGCCTCGGACGCCTCGCTGAGGCGCAGGGTGAAATTCATGTCGTCGCCGGGCATCGGCTTCGAGGGGGCCGGCGGCATCGCCTGCGCCAAGCATGTGCCGAGCCCGAGGGCCGCCACCACCTGAGCGGTGATCCACGGGAACAGCTTCCGGAGGATGAGCCTCAGTTCCAGCCCGTCCGAGTCCGGGTCCGGAACCGCTGCGGGCCCGGGGGCCATGACGGGTCGGGTGCCCGACGACACCGGCAGCGCGCTGAAGTCGAAGACAGCGGCGTCGGAGCTGAATGGAAGAGACAGGTTATCCATGTCGATCAGATTGGCGCCCCGCGGCTAACACGGTGTTAACTGCCGGCCGGGGCAGGCGAACCTGTTTCGAACAGTGGCGGAGTCTGTTTGATCGGAGTCCGCCTGATCGAACCGAGAAAGCTTTGGCCGCAGGGGGCGGAGCAGGGTCAGCGGCAGGCGCGGGAACCGACCTTGCGCCGACCTTGCACCCGAGCCGCCGGCATGGTGGGGTCACGTCCGACACCGCGGCGGCATCGCCCCGATCGCGGGGCCTCGACCCATGAAACGTCGGCTCTGCCGCCGGCCCCGACCGTGCCGGGCGAGGGCCAGGGACACGCGAGGAAGCACCCGCACACCATGCAGGCCTATACCCGTCTCTCCGCCCGTTTCACCCGCCTCGGCGTCCTCAGCGACGCGGCCGGACTTCTCTCCTGGGACCGGCAGACGCTGATGCCCAATGGTGCGGCCCCCATGCGGGCCGAGCAGCTGGCGCACATCGCCGTCATCGGCCACGAGATCCTGACGGCGGCGGAGACCGGCGACCTGATCGCCCAGGCCCTCGACGAATCCCCGGGCCTCGGCGCGTGGGAGCGGGCGAACCTGCGCGAGATGCGCCGAGCCTATCTCCATGCCTCGGCGGTGCCGGCCGATCTCGTGGCGGCGAGTTCCAAGGCGTCGTCGCAATCCGGGATGATCTGGCGCGAGGCCCGGGCGCGATCCGATTTCGCGATGCTGGCGCCGGCCCTGGCCGAGACCCTGCGCCTGCAGCGGGCGGTCGGCGAGGCGAAGGGCGCAGCCCTCGGACTCGATCCCTACGACGCGCTCCTCGACGGTTATGATCCCGGGATGCGTCGCGCCGCGATCGACCCGCTGTTCGGGCATCTGCGCGCGACGCTGCCGGGTCTGATCGCGGCCGTCCGCGACCGCCAGGCGGGAGAGCCGGCGCCGCTGCCGCTGCCCGGCCCGTTCCCGGTGGAGACGCAGAAGGCGGTCGGCGAGCGCCTGATGCGGGCCGTCGGCTTCGATTTCGAACGGGGCCGGCTCGACGTCAGCCTGCATCCGTTCTGCGGGGGCGCCACCGACGACGTCCGGATCACCACCCGGTACGATGTCGCCGACGCCTCCGGCGCCCTGATGGGCGTGCTGCACGAGACCGGCCATGCCCTCTACGAGCAGGGCCTGCCCGCCGCGTGGCATCACCAGCCCGTGGGAACGGCCCGGGGCATGACCCTGCACGAGAGCCAGTCGCTGCTGGTGGAGATGCAGGCCTGCCGTTCGGCCGAGTTCTGCGCCTATCTCGCGCCCGTGCTGGCGCAGGCCTTCGGCGGGGAAGGGCCCGCCTGGAGCGCCGGGAACCTGCATCGCCACTACACCCGCGTCGCGCCGGGACTCATCCGGGTCGATGCCGACGAGGTGACCTACCCGGCCCACATCCTGCTCCGCTATGCGTTGGAGACGGCGATGATCGCGGGCGACCTCGCGGTGGCGGACCTGCCCGGGGCCTTCAACGACGGCCTGCGCGATCTCCTCGGGCTCACCGTCCCGGACGACCGGCAGGGCTGCCTGCAGGACATCCACTGGCCGAGCGGAAGCTTCGGTTACTTTCCGACCTATACCCTGGGTGCGATGGCGGCGGCCCAGCTGTTCCGGGCCGCCCGCGCCGAGGTGCCGGGCCTCTCCGTCGGCCTCGCGGCGGGGGATTTCTCGGGCTTGCGCCATTGGCTGCGCGACACCGTGCACGCCCGCGCCAGCCTGCTGGAGACCGATGAGCTCCTCGTCGCGGCGACGGGCAAGCCCCTCGGTGCCGAGGATTTTCTGGGCCACCTCCACCATCGGTATCTCGGCGAGACCTGATCCGCGCGGCCGGGACGGCCCTCGGTGGCATGTCGGCGATCCCGGTCGTCTTCACCCGCCGCCCGCTCCTGCGGGGCTGCGCCGCACCGCCTGCGAGCCGAGGCTCGCGCCCGGACGTGCATCCGGGAATTCCCTCGATCAGGCGGCAAGGCGCGTCGGGTGGTGATCCTCGCGCCGCCGGGAATCGTGGACGGAATCGTGTTCCGGGTGGTCCGCGCCCACGGCACCGTGAGGCCGCTCGCGGACGTCGATCGGGACACGGAGGGCCTTCGGCGCCGGGCGCGTCCGCGCCGGCCGGACATCGTCGGAACGCCCCTGACTCGGGTGCGCGACCTGCGCCCCAAGCGCCGCCTCGACGGCGGCAGCCCCGCGTTGGAAGCGACCCGGGCGGGCGATCCCGAGCGCTGAACCCGGTGGACCCGGCGCGGCGCAGGCTGTAGGTCGGCGGCCCTTCATCCAGCGGACCCGTGTCCGGAGACCTCCATGGCGGCCTGCGGCCTCGACTTCGGCACTTCGAACACAACCCTCGGCCTCGTCACGGGACAGCGCCCGCAGCTCGTGCCCCTGGAGGGGCGCCACCTCACGATCCCCAGCGCGATCTTCTTCCCGCCGGGGCAGGCCCCCGTCGTCGGCCGCGCCGCCATGGCCGAGTACCTGGAGGGAACGCCGGGCCGGCTGATGCGCAGCCTCAAGTCGGTGCTGGGCTCCTCCCTTCTGGAGGAGACGACCCCCGTCGGCCGCGAGCGCATCAAGTTCCGGGACGTGATCGGGCGCTACCTCGCGGCCGTGAAGGCGCGGGCCGAGACCGAGACCGGCCGCGTCCTCGACACCGTGGTCCACGGCCGGCCGGTCCACTTCGTCGACGGCGACCCCGAGGGTGACGCCCGGGCCGAGGATGCCCTGCGGGCGATCGCCCTCGGCATCGGCTTTCGTCACGTCTCCTTCCAGTTCGAGCCGATCGCGGCGGCCCTCGACTACGAGCAGCAGGTCCGGTCGGAGGAGATCGCCCTGATCGCGGATATCGGCGGCGGCACCTCGGACTTCTCGATCGTGCGGCTCTCGCCGGAGCGGCACGCGCGGCCCGACCGCAGCGGCGACATCCTGGCCAATGACGGGGTCCGCATCGGCGGGACGGATTTCGACCGCCGTCTCAGCCTCGGCACCGTGATGCCGCTCCTCGGCCTCGGCAGCGCAATGAATCGCGGCGACATCGATGTGCCCTCGGGCTACTTCCACGACCTCGCCACCTGGTCGAGCATCAACCGCCTCTACAACGCCAGGACCTTGCGCGAGATTGAGGAGGTCCGCCGCGACGCGCAGCGCCCCGAGCTCCTGGCGCGGCTCCACACCGTGGTGGAGGCCGAGCGCGGCCATTCCCTGGCGATGGAGGTCGAGGGCGCCAAGATCGCGACCTCGGAGGCGGGGCGGGGCCGGATCGACCTGGACTGGGTCGAGACGGACCTGGGCGCCGAGATCGACCGGACCGGCCTCGTCGCCCATACGGACGAACTCGCCCGCCGAATCGCCGAGCGGATCGCCCGCTGCCTCGCGCAGGCCGGCCTGACGGCGGACCGCATCGACGCGATCTTCCTCACCGGCGGCTCCACGGGCCTGCCCCATGTCCGCGCCGCCCTCACCGCCGGCGTGCCGAACGCGCGCGTGGTCGACGGCGACACCTTCGGTTCCGTCGGCACCGGGTTGACCCTGGAGGCGGCCCGGCGCGCGGCCTGACGGCGGGCGAAGGGCGGGAAAAGCGCGCCCGCGGCGGCGCCCGGGTCCCCGCGCCCTTTGTGGCGGCGCCGGCCGGTGTTACGAGCAGGCCATGACCACACGACCACCTTCACGCGGCGGCTCCGGGCGCAAGGGCGCCGGTCCGGGCCGCGGCGCCCCTCCCGGCCGCGCCTCCCGGCCGGGCAAGCCGGGCGCCTTCCGGCGGCCGGACCGCGAGCGCACGGGTCCGCGCACCAGCGCCCTCGATGCCGCCCATCGCGCGGCGCAGGGCCGCGGCGACGCCGCGGCCAAGCATGCGCCCTGGCGCCCCGGCCAGGAGGCGAGCGACCGCGAGGCGGCCCCGCGGGATGCCCCCGAGGCATTCGAGGAGGCGCCCCGGCGCGCACCGCGGACTCGGGCCGAGCGGCCGGCGCCGGCCCGGCGCCCGGGCGCCCCCCCGCGCGAGGCCGTGCCGGCGCCGGAGGGACCGACCCGGCGCGAGCAGCGCGCGGCCGCCTCGGCCACCCTGGCCTCCGGCGTCCAGACCCTCACGGTGGAGGCGGACGAGGCCGGGATGCGGATCGACCGCTTCCTGACGACCCGCTTCCCCCAGCTTCCCTTCACCCGCGTCCAGAGTATCGTGCGCAAGGGCGAGCTGCGCGTCGACGGCAAGCGGGCCAAGCCCAACGACCGGCTGGAGCCCGGCATGAGCGTGCGCGTGCCGCCGCTCAAGCTCGAGGCGCAGGGCGAGCGGCCCCGCTCGGCCGCGAAGGACGCCACCGACGCCGATTTCATCCGCTCGCTCATCCTCTACGAGGATGCCGAGATGATGATCCTGAACAAGCCCTTCGGCCTCGCGGTGCAGGGGGGCTCCGGCACCGTGCGCCACGTGGACGGCCTCCTCGAGGCGCTGACCGGCAAGGACGGGCAGAAGCCGCGCCTCGTGCACCGGCTCGACAAGGATACGGCCGGCTGCCTCATCGTGGCCAAGACGCGGCTCGCCGCCGCGACCCTGGCCAAGAGCTTCCGCTCGCGCTCGGCCCGCAAGGTCTACTGGGCCCTCACCGCCGGCGTGCCGCGGGTGGCGCAGGGCCGGATCTCGACCTACCTCGCCAAGGAGGAGCCAACGGACGCGGACGCGCGCATGCGGGTGGCCAAGCACGGGGACGAGGGGGCCGCGCACGCCCTGACCTACTACGCCATGGTCGACAACGCGGCGCAGAAGCTGTCCTGGCTGTCGCTGAAGCCGGTGACCGGGCGCACGCACCAGCTGCGCGCGCACGCCGCGCATATCGGGCACCCCATCGTGGGCGACCCGAAATACTTCAGCATCGAGAACTGGGAGCTGCCGGGCGGCATCCAGAACCGCCTGCACCTGCTCGCGCGCAGAATCGTGATCCCGCATCCGCGCACCGGGCAGCCGGTGGACGTCACGGCCCCGCTTCCGCCGCATATGGCGCAGAGCTGGAACCTGCTCGGCTTCGACGCGTCCCGCTACGACCCCATCGTGGAGGCGCCCGAGGCCTGAACGTCCCCGCCGCCCGTCGGGAGGTGCGGCACCTCGCCGGAGGACGAGGCGGGGCGGGCGCCGGGGTTGGACCTTGGCAAGCGCCCGCCATGCCTTATCCTCTCGATCCATCCCGGCCGGCGCCTCGCCGCCGGCCAAGGACTGTCGCGCCACGATGCATCGAGACACGATCCTGACGCCCGCGACCGTGATCGGCTGTGCGCTCCTCGCCCTCGCGTCCTGGAGCGCCGGCCCGTCCCTCGGCACGTCGGCGATGGCACAGGGCAATCCCGCAGGACAGAGCCGGCCCCAGGGTCAGTCTCAGAACCCCGCGCCGCCTCAAACCCAGCCGGGAGGGCAGCCTCAGGCGGCACCGGCCGCCCAGCCTCCGGCGCAGGGTCCGTCGCGAACCGCGGGACCGGGACAGGTCGCCGGCACGGGCGGCGGCCGCGGCGCCGCGCAGGTCGGACGGTCGCGCCGGCCCTCCTACGCGGCCTGCAATCGCATGTCCCATGCCCGCGGTCTGCGGGGCGGCGCGCGGCGCCGCTTCCTCGTCCGGTGCAAGCTCGGTTACGACAGGCCCCGCACCGGGCAGCCGCAGCCGGCGCCCGCCCGCCAGCCCTGAGGAGAGCCACCCGCATGGCGAGGTCGCTCCCTTGAAGCTCATCGTCTTCGACGTCGACGGAACCCTGGTCGACAGCCAGCATCTCATCGTCGCGGCGCAGGTCATGGCCTTCGCCGAACACGGCCTGACGGCCCCGAGCCGGAGCGAGTCGCTCTCGGTGGTGGGCCTGTCCCTGCCGCAGGCCTTCCGCCGCCTGGTCGGCGACGACGGGCCGATCGAGGGCCTTTCGGAAAGCTACAAGCGCGCCTTCAACATCCTGCGCATCGACCCGAACTACGAGGAGCCGCTGTTCCCCGGGATGGGCGAGCTGCTGACCCGGCTCCATGCGCGCGACGACGTGCGGCTCGGCATCGCCACCGGCAAGGCCCGGCGCGGCGTCGACCGCCTCATCGAGACCCATGGCTGGGAGGGGTGGTTCGCCACCACCCAGAGCGCCGACGACGCGCCCTCGAAGCCGGACCCCGCCATGCTGATGCGGGCCATGGCCGAGACCGGTGCCGAGCCCGGCGCCACGGTGATGATCGGCGACACCACCTACGACATGACGATGGCGGTGAATGCCGGCACCGCCGCGGTCGGCGTGTCCTGGGGCTACCATCCGGTGGGGGCGCTCTTCGGCGCCGGCGCCTCCATCGTGGTCGAGACCGCGGCGGATCTCGAGGCGCTGTTCCCGGGGCCCGCCCGCGCTCCGGCGCTCCGGCCCTGAGCGCACGGGGGCGCTCGCAGCCGCCGCGCCGATGCCCTATCTGAGGCCGCATGAGCGACGATCCGACACCCGACTGGCTTGGCAGCCCCGGCGGCGCCCCCCCGCCCGACCCGACCCGAGCGGCCCGCGGCCCGGCCAAGCCCGCGCTGCCCAAGCGCTTCTACGAACGGGCCGGTCTCGCCCCGGATGCGGACGGCTTTCGCCTGACCCTCGACGGCCGCCCGGCCAACACACCGGCCCGCAACGCCCTGGTTCTGCCGACGCCGGGCCTGGCCGAGGCCGTGGCCGCCGAATGGGGCGCGCAGGTCGCGGTCATCGATCCCGCCACCATGCCGCTGACGCGGCTCGCCAATACCGCCATCGACGGTGTGGCGCCCCGCCGCGACGCGGTGGTGGACGATCTCTCGGCCTATGCGGGGACCGATCTCCTCGCCTATCGGGCCGGCGAGCCGGACCGCCTCGTCCGGGCGCAGGCCGAGGCCTGGGACCCCGTCCTGGACTGGGCGCACGCGGCGCTCGGCGCCCGCTTCATCCTCGGCGAGGGCGTGATGCACGTCACGCAGCCCGACACCACGGTCGCGGCGCTGCGCCGGGCCATCGCGCAAACCGAGGGCCCGTTCCGGCTCGCAGCTTTGCACACGCTGACGACGCTGACCGGATCGCTCGTCCTCGCCCTGGCGGTGCTGCGTGCGCATCTGAGCCCGGACGAGGCCTGGGCCGCGGCCCACGTGGACGAGACCTATCAGGCGAGCGTCTGGGGCGGCGACGCGGAGGCGGAGGCCCGCCACGCCCTCCGGCAGGCGGAGTTCGAGGCCGCGGCACGCCTCGCCGCCCTCGCGGGGCCGGTTTGATCGCCGCGGGCGCGCGCGACCCGCGCGGGATTCGTTAAGCCCCCGATGCTACGCCGTTCCGGACACGAGAGCGGCGCGCGATGTCCGGGCAGAACGAGGAAGGCGCAGTCCCACGGCGGAGCCTGATGCCGCCCGTTCCCCGGTCGATGCGCGCGCGCCTCTGGCTCGCGATCCTCGCCTGCGCGATCCTCACCGCAGCCTGGATGCGCGCGGCGGGCCTCGCCCTCGATCTCGCGAGCGCGCTGCCCCCCGCTCTCGGCTGCGCCGGGATCGAACTCCTGGCGACGTTCTACGCGACCCGTCGGCCGGAGCCGCGCCTGGCCGCGACCCTGACCTGCCTCGCGCAGGTCATCGCCTTCAGCGCCTGCGCCGGCCTGTTGTCCTACGCCGTGGCGGCCGGGGGCGGTCCGCTCTGGGACGAGAGCTTCCTCGCCCTCGACCGCTCGCTCGGCCTCGACTGGCTGGCCTACCTGCGGGCCCTGAACGATCGCCCGGAACTCGGGCTCGTGCTGTCGCTGGCCTATCGGAGCCTGATGCCGCAGACGATCCTCCTGGTGATCGTGCTCGGCTTCAGCGGCCGGCTGGCCGCGCTGCAGGACTTCGTGCTGGCCTTCGTGATCGCCGGGCTCGTCGCCGTCCTCGTCTCCGGCCTCATGCCCGCGATGGCGATGTTCGTGCATCTCGGGCTGCGGCCGGAGGATTTCCCCGGCCTGCAGCCGGCCGCCGCCTACGTTCATCTCGCTCCTCTCTCGGGCCTGCGCGATGGGACGCTGCGGATCATCGCCCTCGGCCAGATCGAGGGCATCATCACGTTCCCGAGCTTTCACGCGGCGCTCGGAGTCCTGTTCATCCGCTACTTCTGGCTGTCCCGGCTCACCCGCTGGCCCGGCTTGGCGCTGAACGCGATGCTGATCGCCGCGACCCCGATCGACGGGGGCCACTACTTCGTCGATGTCGGCGCCGGCGCCCTGATCGCGTGCGCCGCCATCGCGTGCGCCCGCCTCGCGGGCCGGACGTCGCGATCGGCCGGCGGCGCCCCGGCTGCCTCCCTCCGCCTCGGTCCGACCTCCGCCTGAACGGCTTCGCGCACGACCAACGATTGATTTTCGTGGCGAAATCCCTGTGCTATGGCCGATCGAGGCCGACCGCCAAGCTCGCCGCGAGAGGGGCTGGCGGCTCGTGGCCGGAAACGCCAGCACAAGCCACGAGGCGCACCCCCATGAAGGACATTCTCGAGAAGCTCGAAGAGCGGCGCGCCCAGGCCCGCCTGGGCGGCGGCGAGAACCGCGTCGTCGCCCAGCACAAGCGCGGCAAGCTGACGGCGCGCGAGCGCATCGAACTCCTCCTCGACCACGGGTCGTTCGAAGAGTTCGACATGTTCGTCCAGCACCGCTCCACCGATTTCGGCATGGAGAAGCAGAAGATTCCCGGCGACGGCGTGGTCACGGGCTGGGGCACCATCAACGGCCGTACCGTGTTCCTGTTCTCCAAGGACTTCACGGTGTTCGGCGGCTCCCTGTCGGAGGCGCACGCGGCCAAGATCGTCAAGGTCCAGGACATGGCGCTGAAGATGCGCGCGCCGATCATCGGCATCTTCGATGCCGGCGGCGCCCGCATCCAGGAGGGCGTCGCGGCGCTGGGCGGCTACGGCGAGGTCTTCCGCCGCAACGTCGCGGCCTCGGGCGTGATCCCGCAGATCTCGGTGATCATGGGGCCGTGCGCGGGCGGCGACGTCTACTCGCCGGCCATGACCGACTTCATCTTCATGGTGCGCGACACGAGCTACATGTTCGTGACCGGCCCCGACGTGGTCAAGACCGTGACCAACGAGGTGGTGACGGCGGAGGAACTCGGCGGCGCCAAGGTCCACACCACCAAGTCCTCCATCGCCGACGGCTCCTTCGAGAACGACGTCGAGGCGATCCTGCAGATCCGCCGGCTGCTCGACTTCCTGCCCGCCAACAACATCGACGGCGTGCCCGAGATCGAGAGCTTCGACGATCCGTTGCGCCTCGACATGAGCCTCGACACGCTGATCCCGGACAATCCCAACAAGCCCTACGACATGGGCGAGCTGATCCGGCGGGTGACCGACGAGGGCGACTTCTTCGAGATCCAGGGCGCTTACGCCCGCAACATCATCACGGGCTTCGGGCGCATCGAGGGCCGCACCGTCGGGTTCGTCGCCAACCAGCCGATGGTGCTGGCCGGGGTGCTCGACTCGGACGCCTCCCGCAAGGCGGCCCGCTTCGTGCGATTCTGCGACGCCTTCTCGATCCCGATCGTCACCTTCGTGGACGTGCCGGGCTTCCTGCCGGGCACCGCGCAGGAATATGGCGGCCTGATCAAGCACGGCGCCAAGCTGCTCTTCGCCTACAGCCAGGCGACCGTGCCGCTCGTCACCATCATCACCCGCAAGGCCTTCGGCGGGGCCTACGACGTGATGGCCTCCAAGCACGTGGGCGCCGACCTCAACTACGCCTGGCCCACCGCGCAGATCGCCGTGATGGGCGCCAAGGGCGCGGTGGAGATCATCTTTCGGAGCGAGATCGGCGATGCCGAGAAGATCGCCGAGCGGACGGGCGAGTACGAGGACCGCTTCCTCTCGCCCTTCGTGGCCGCCGAGCGGGGCTACATCGACGAGGTGATCATGCCGCACTCCACCCGCAAGCGCGTCGCCCGGGCGCTCGGCATGCTGCGCACCAAGGAGATGGAGCAGCCCTGGAAGAAGCACGACAACATCCCGCTCTGAGGCCGGAGCCCGGCCCGGCCCCCCGCCGGGCCGGGCCGGGCCGGGCCGCGCAAAACATTCCGGTGGCCTATTCCCGGAAGACTGCCATGATCCCTCACCCACACCGGGAGGAGACATGGCATGGCGACGGAACAGAAGCGTGGAAGTCGCGAGGCGAAGAAGCCGAAGAAGCCCGTGACGAAGACGATCGCGGCGGCGCCCTCGACCAAGGGCATGGTGATCGCCGCTCCGAAGGCCGGCAAGAAGTAGGACGTCGCCGGTGCCGCCGCTGGCCGATCCCGCAGGCGGCGCCGGCCCGGGCCTCAGCCGTGGGCGGGCCCCGCGCCCTCAACGGTCTTGCCCGCCGGATCGGACGGGCTCCCGAGATTCAGCAGGACGATCTCGGGGGGCACGCCCAGGCGCACGGGGATGCGGCTGACGCCGAAGCCGCCGGAGACGATCATGTGCCGGCCCTTCCGCACCACGTGGCCGTAGGCGAAGTCGTTGCCGTGGACCGACGGGATCGCCGGCGAGTAGCCGAACAGCCGGATCTGTCCGCCGTGGGTATGGCCGGCCAGCGTCAGGGCCACCCGCGCCGGCACCTGCATGAACAGGTCGGGCTCGTGGATCATCAGGAGCACCGGCGCGGCATCGGTGACCTTCGCGAGCGTGCCCGGAAGGTCGTCGCGACCCCATTCGATGTCCCGCAGGAGGAACGGGATCTGGTCGCCGACCCCGGCGATCCAGAACGGCTTCCCGTCCTTCTCGAGGCGCAGGGCATCGTTCTCCAGGACGGGGATACCGACATCCTCAAGGGCTCGCTGCGCCGCCACGGGCCCGTCGAGGCGCGCCTGGGCCTGCTTGTCGTCCCACCAGTCGTGGTTGCCGAGGATCGCGTAGACGCCGAGCGGCGCGCGCAGCGCCGAGACCACGCGGGCGAAGTCCGTCAGGGGGATCTTCCGGTAGGTCACGCTCGGCCCGGCCGGATAGTCGCCCAGCATCAAGATGAGATCGGGCTTCAGCGCGTTCGTGGTGTCGACGATCTCGGCGATCCGGTCGAGCGGCATGAACGGCTCGCCGACATGGAAATCGGCCAGCACGGCGACACGCAGGCTCAGGCCGGGCGTCCAGTTCGGCAGGACGGGCGCGTAGGGCGTGACGACCAGGCGGTAGAGCGGCTCGATGCCGAACGCGTAGACACCGGTCGACCCGACGACACCCGCACTCGCTCCGAGCCCGGTCAGGAACTGCCGGCGGCTCGGCAGGATCAGCATCGTCAGGCTCCTCGGTCGCGCGACGGGCGCGGCACGCTTCTCTCGCCGCCAATGGTGACGAAATCGAGGAGCACGCGACGCCCGTGCCGACGGATAGGACCGAGACGTTGCGGAAGGACTACGAAAACCGCGGAATCGTGCCTCGCGACACAACCGAAGCCGGACTGTCAGCCGAGGGGCGTGTCCTCGTGCTCGAAGCGCGCGGAGCGGGGGCTGCTCACGCGACCCGTGCGGGGCGCTGTCTGCGCGGTCGAGACGACCCGTACGGCAGCGGCGAGCGCCGGCAATGCCACCGGCCGCAATGTTTCGGCCTGGTGATCGACGATGATCGTGGAACGGTCCGAACGTCGAGCGGTGCTTGAGGTCTGCTGGCGCGGGTACATGCGACGGGTGTCCTGTTGTGTTCGACGGACCCGCTCAGGTTCTCGTGCCTGATCTTGAGCCATGCACGTCTCACGGGCACCGAAAGGCTCCACCCGGACGCATATCGAACGACGTGAGCACCATACAGCCGCGTCGTACCTGAATGAAAGCTTAAGGCTCTCACGATCTCTCGACGGACGCGGGCACGAGATTTAATCCCGGTCGCGAAACACTTAAGCAGAGGCACGACTGCAGTGCGAAGGACATGATGCATCGCGAAGAGCATCTTCGCGATGCTGTCCTAATCCTTAGGGCGTGACGAGCGGAGCCGCCTCCAGCTTCTGCTCCGAGATCCATGCCAGAGTGCGGTCGAGGGCGCGCGTCAGCCGGTCGAACAGCGTGTCGATCTCGGACGGCGCGATCACCAGGGGCGGGCAGACCGCGACGCGGTCCCCGGCGAGGAAGCGCACGATCAGCCCCTCGGCCTGCGCGAAGGCGACCACGCGCGCCGCCACGCCGGCCTTCGGCGCGTACTGGCGCCGGGACGCCTTGTCCGCCACGAGCTCGATGCCGCCGATCAGGCCGATCCCGCGCGCCTCCCCGACGAGGGGGTGGTCGCCCAAGGCCGCGAGGCGCGCCTGGAACTGGGGCGCCTTCTCGGCGACGCCCGCGATGATGCCGTCGCGCTTGTAGATCGCGATGGTCTTGAGGGCGACGGCGCAGGCGACGGGATGCCCGGAATAGGTGGTGCCGTGGCCGAAGGTGCCGAGCTTGGCGCTCTGCTGCACCATGAGGCGATAGAGCGGCTCGTCCACCGAGACGCCGCCCAGCGGCAGGTACCCGGACGTCAGGGCCTTGGCGAAGGACAGGCTGTCCGGCCGCATGCCCATCGCCTCCGACCCGAACCAGGTGCCGAGCCGCCCGAAGCCGCAGATCACCTCGTCGGCGATGAAGCGCACGTCGTGCCGGTCGAGCACGGCCTGGATCTTGGCGTAATAGCCCGCGGGCGGCAGGATGGCGCCCCCGGCCCCCAGCACCGGCTCGGCCACGAAGGCCGCCACGGTCTCGGGGCCCTCGCGCAGGATCACCGCCTCCAGTTCCGCGGCGAGCCGCGTGGTGAAGGCGTCCTCGCTCTCGCCCTCCAGCCCGAAGCGGTAATGGTGCGGGCAGCCCACGTGCAGGAAGCCCGGCAGGGGCAGGTCCCAATCGGCGTGGTTGGCCGGCAGGCCCGTCATCGAGGCCGTGGCCACGGTGACGCCGTGATAGCCCTTGATGTGCGAGAGGATCTTCTTCTTGCGGGGCCGGCCGAGCGCGTTGTTCATGTACCAGGTCAGCTTGACCTGCGTGTCGTTGGCCTCCGAGCCCGAGGAGGTGAAGAAGATCTTCGAGGTCGGAACCGGCATCAGCTCCTTCAGGGTCTCGGCGAGCTCGATCGCGGGATCGTGGCTGCGCCCCGAGAACAGGTGGGTGAAGGGCAGGCGCGCCATCTGCTCGCTGGCCGCCTCCACCAGTTCCTCGTTGGAATAGCCGAGCGCCGTGCACCACAGGCCCGCCATGCCCTCGAGATAGGGCCGGCCGTCGCTGTCATAGACCCAGACCCCGTGTCCGCGCTCGATCACCAGCGGGCCCGTCTCGCGGAAGGTCTCCAGGTTGGTGTAGGGGTGGATCAGGGTTTCGACGTCGCGGGCGGCGAGGTTCGAGAGCATATTTTTGCCTGACGGTTGACCGATGGCCGACATGGGTGCCCGACTGTAGCGAGGGGCGCCCCCCGTAGAAACCCGCGCGACGTCGCAACCGGACCTGACGCCATGCTCGACCCCGCCACCATCGTGGCCCACCCGGCCCCGGGCCGCGCCTGCGGAACCTGCACCCTCTGCTGCAAGGTCTACGACGTGCCGGCGGTGGATTCCGTCGCCGGGCAATGGTGCCGGCACACGAAGCAGGGTAGGGGCTGCGCCATCCACGCGACGCGGCCCGACCATTGCCGCGCCTTCCACTGCCTCTGGATGACGGAGGCCTGGCTCGGCCCGGAATGGAAGCCCGAGCGCGCCAAGCTGGTGCTGAGCCTCGATCCGGTCTCGCGCCACATGAACGTGCAGGTCGATCCGGGGCAGCCGAACGCCTGGCGGCGCGAACCCTATTACGGCCAGTTGAAGCGCTGGGCGGCCTCGTCCCTGGCCCAGAAGCGCCACGTCCTCGTCCACCTCAACAAGTCCACCACCGTGGTGCTGCCGGACCGCGACGTCGCCCTCGGCGTCTTCGAGCCCGGCGACCGGATGGTGGCGCGCGAGCGCATGACGCCGCAGGGCGTCGTCATCGAGGTCGAGAAGGTGCGGGATGCGGCCTGAGCCCCTCGGACGCACGATCCGCGGCATCCTGTTCGACAAGGACGGCACCCTCGTCGACTTCGACCGCACCTGGGGCCCGGCGGCCTATTCGGTGATGTCCGACCTGTCGGGCGGCGATCGGGTGCGCCTGGAGGCCCTGATGCGGGTAAGCCACTACGACGAGGCCGGGCGGCGCTTCGCGCCGACCTCGCCCCTCATCGCCGGCTCCTCGGCGGGCTACGGCCCGCTCTGGGCCGAGGTGCTGGATCGCCCCGCAGGCCCGGCGCTCTACGGCGAGATGGATGCGCTGTTCCGGGCAGCGGGCCTGGTCGCGCTGACGCCGATCGGAACGCCGGCCGATCTCGCCGCGCGTCTCGCCGCCGCCGGCTACGCCCTCGGCATCGCCACCAACGACGCCGAGGCCTCGGCCCGGGCGCAATGCGCGGCCCTCGGCCTGGCTCGCCATTGCGGCTTCGTGGTGGGCTATGATTCCGGGCATGGATCGAAGCCGGAACCCGGCATGGTCCAGGCCTTCGCCGACCATCTCGCGGTGCCGGCGGACCGCATCGCGATGGTCGGGGATTCGCCCTACGACCTCGTGGCGGGCCGGGCCGCCGGAGCGATCTCGATCGCGGTCCTGAGCGGCCCCCTCGGTCCGGCGGCCCGGGCCGAGATGGCGCCGCTGGCCGACCACATCCTGGATTCGGCCGCGGACCTGCCGGCGCTGCTCGGCCTTTAATCCGTTCCGCCCGGGGCGGCCTGCTCGCGCGCCAGATCGCGCCACTTGAGGACGAGGCGCTCGAAATCCGCGATGTCCCCGGCCGGCAACCGGCCCAGGGTGCGGGCCACGTAGGCCTTCTGCGCCACGATCCCGCGGGTCGCGAGGTCGGTCCCGGCGGCCGTCAGGTAGAGGGCATGCGAGCGCCGGTCCCCCGGGATCGGGCGACGCTCCACGAGGCCCGCCTCGACCAGGCGGTCGATCAGGCCGGAGACGTTGCCCTTCGTGACGTAGAGCCGTTCCGCCAGGTCCTGCTGCGTCATTCCCTCCCGCTCGGTGAGGGTGGAGAGCGCATCGAACTGCGGAATGGACAAGCCCAGTCCGCGCAGTTCCCCGGCCATCGCCGCGGTGACCCGGCGATTGAGGCGGATGAAGCGGAACCAGACCCGCAACGGATCGGCGGCCTCGGCGGGAATCGGGCAGGGCGGGGGCGCGGGCATCGTCGCGGGGCTATAGCAGACGGACCGCGCCCCCCGGAAGCGGCGCGACGCATGGCCCGGGTGGCGCCGCGGGGCGGGGCCCGGTAAAGCTTCCCTCCCACGGCCCCGCGGATCTTCCAGACAGCGAATCCCGTCACAGCATGCGTCGTCTGCCCTATGAGGATCCCGTCACCCGCGCGGGCCCGGTTTCGCGGACCGTCGCGGTCCTGGCCGTCCTCGTCAGCCTCTTCGCCCTGGTTCTGGTGCGCGATCCCCGCGCCGAGGCCGGTCCGGCCCTGGCCACCCTCGGCGCCGGCCTCGTGCTGGCGGGACTCGCGGTGCTGATCGCCCTGGTCGCGTTCGTCCAGGTCTGGCGCGAGGGCGCGCGGGGCCTCGGCGCGGCCCTGGCGGGGCTGTTCCTGGCGAGCCTCGTCCTCGCCTATCCGGCCTTCGCGGCCCTGCGCGGCCTGCGGCTCCCGGCGATCGCGGACGTGACCACCGACACCGAGAACCCGCCGGCCTTCTCGCGCTCGCGCGTGGCCTTCGCGGCGCGAGAGGGGCGCTATCCGCCCGATCCCGGCCCCGCCGCGCGGGCCGCCCAGCGCGCCGCCTACCCGCAGATCGCCCCGCTCACCCTCGATCTCGACGCCGACGAGGCCTTCGAGCTCGCCCGCAAGGCGGCGGTGAACCGGCGCTGGCAGATCGTCGAGGCGATCCGCCCCGGCGGCCGCATCGGCAACGGGCGGATCGAGGCGGTCTCGCGCGGCCCGATCCTGAACCTCGCCGACGACGTCACCGTGCGCGTCCATCCGCGGGCGGACGGGGCCCGCATCGACGTGCGCTCGGCCTCGCGCCTCGGCACCCGGGATCTCGGCAACAATGCCGACCGCATCCGGGCCTATCTCGACGAGGTCGCCAACCTCGCCATCGCGGTGAAGTGACCGGAGATCAGGCCGGCCCGTAGCGGCCGTCGAGCCGGGCCGGGCCGTCGCTGCGCACGATCCCGCGCTCGACCAGATCCTCCAGGTGGGCGAAGACCGACAGGGCGGCCGCGCCGTGCAGGGCCGGATTCAGGCCCTGGTAGATCGCCGCGACGATGGCGCGGATGTCGCGGTCGCCCGCCTCCACGCGGCTGCGGATCGCGGTCTCGCGCTGGCGCCGATGAGTGGCGAGGCCGCGCACGAAGCGGCGGGGATCGCGGACCGGACCGCCATGGCCGGGCCAGTAGATCGTCTCGTCGCGGTCGCGCAGGGCCTCGAGGGACTCCATGTAGGCGCGCATCGCCCCGTCGGGGGGCGCCACGACGGTGGTCGACCAGGCCATGACGTGATCGCCGGAGAACAGGGCCGCCTCCTCCCGCAGCGCGAAGGCGAGGTGGTTCATGGTGTGCCCGGGGGTCTCCAGGGCCTCCAGGGTCCAGCCCGGACCCGTGACGGTCTCGCCGCTGCGCAGGTGGCGGTCGGGGCAATGGTCGCGGTCGGCACTGGCATCGAGATGGGGGATCTCGCCCTCCGAGAGGTCGCGGGCCGCCCTGTGCGCCCCGCAACCGAGGATCGGTGCCCCCGTGCGCGCCCGGAGCAGGCGGGCCCCCGGCGAGTGGTCCCGGTGCGTATGGGTGACCAGGATGGCGGAGACGACGGCCCCCGCGCAGGCCTCGACGAGCGCCGCGATGTGCCCCTCGTCCGCCGGGCCCGGATCGATGACGGCGACGGCCTCGTCTCCAACGATGTAGCTGCAGGTCCCGGTGGCCGTGAACGGACCGCCGTTCGGCGCGATCCGTCGCCGGACCAGGGGCGAGAGCCGCACCGTCTCGCCGCTCGGAGGCAACGCGCCGTCGAAGACGGGGTCGGACTGCGTCTCGCTCATGCCGGCTCCTGACCGCGTGGGACCGGCCCCGGCCGTACGCCATCGCCGGACCGGGGACAACGCACGCCGTCGGGCGGGCGGCCCCTTCAGTAGACGAAGGGCGATGCCATCACGACGCGCGTCGGGGCCCGTACCGCGACGAAACGCGGCTCGACCTCGATCGGCGGCGCCACGGATTCGAAGCCGCCGGAGGCCGCGACCCGCAGGCGGTTCGGGCGGTCCGCGTTGCGAAGCTCCCGGCGGAAGGCCCTGGCATCGGCTTCGCGGCGGATCACATCGACCTTGGCGTCGATGTCGCGCCGCGCCCGACGCGACAGGCCCCGGGCCTCGCGGAAGTCGACCACGCCGAAGCCGCCGGAGCGAACCGGCGTGACGACGGCGGCGCTCGCCTCGGTGGCCACGACGTCGCCGGCGCGCAGAGTCATGTCCTGCAGGATCGGCAGCGGCGCGGCGACACCCTGCTCGGGCTGGCAGCTGCAATGCTCCACCCGCTTCGTCCGATACAGGTTGGCCACCGCGAGGCTGCGATAGGGCTGCCCGTCGAGGCCGACGGCGCGGTCGAGCTCCGTCTCCCCGGAGCCCAGGGTGAACAGGCGCGTGGGCGTGTTCGGGCAGGCGGCCGCGCAGGCGGCCTCGTGGACCGGCAGGTCGGAGCGGGCGCCGAGACGCCCGAGGGGGAAGACGTAGCCATCGCAGGACCGCACGCAGACGGTGCGCGCGCCCGTCAGCGCCGGGCGGCCGCCGGCCTCCGGACCGAGGGCCACCCGCGTCACCGGCGCCGCTCCCCTGGGGCGCCGGACCCGGGCCGGCCGGGCCGTCGCCTCGACGACGGGCCTCGGCGTCTGCCGGATCGTCCGCGCCGCGGTGACCCGGCGGGCATCGGGCAGCGAGGCGTAATGCGCCGGGCGTCGCGCGGGCATCGTCACCGTCGGGGCCGGTTCCGGGCCGCGGAAGATCGTCTCCAGGAAATCGAACAGGCCGCCCCGCTCGGACGCCTTGACGATCGTCGTGCCGGCCGTGACCCCGCCGAGCCCGAGCAGGAGGCCGGCGAGCGCCGTCACCACCATCTGCTGACGGGTTCCGGCCGGGGCGAGACGCTGCCAATTCATACCTGCCGGCTCCGCTTGCGTCGCCTCGACGACCCTGGCCGCATCACCGGTCGGCTGCAGCCTCGTCAGGTACACAGCATCGCGGACGCGGCGCAACGGCGGCAAACAACCGAGACGCACGGTATCCAGCGGCCGTCGATGAACCCGGGGCGACACCCGATCGGATCGCGGCCGACGACCGCCTCGCGCCCGAACCCAGGCCATCCCTGCACGACAGCGACCGGTATCGCTCCGAAGAGGTTCCTGGATCGATCCCGCCGACCTCGAGGGACAGTCATACCGCCCGAAGCCGACACTGGTGAAGGGCAGTCCAGCCTCCCGGAAAGCTCTGCGAATGTCAGTCTCCGATCGAGCCCTGATCCTGCGCGCCGCGCGAGCCATCACGCGTCCGAAGATCGGAGGCGAAGCGACCTGGCAACGCGGCGGAGCTGAGTGGACCAACATTGGAATTGGGTACGGGTTGCGCCTCGACGATCAATAGGAGGCGCACGACTGATCTTCATCTATGATATTGATCAGGATTACTAATCATGACGCATGATCACAAAGACGTTATCGGACTTTAAGGATGATTTAAACTCTCTCTGCCACAAGCAATACAAACAAAAAGGAAAGTCGGCCACAACCGTGACGGTCAAAGGCACAACAGGCTTCGATGACGTCGAGCGCTTCGGACGGTCGGATCGACAGCACAATCCGCCTGTGGAAACGCGAGCCCTCTCCTTCACCCGTGGCCGGACCGGTCTCGCGATCCACCGGGCGGCGCCGACATGTCCGAATGGCAGTGGAACGCCTCACATCCAGGGATACCGCCGATGACGTTCTTCAATTCGCGCACCACCGCGAAGCTTCAGGCGCTGGATCGGTCCCAGGCGGTGATCGAATTCCTTCCCGACGGGACGATCGTCACGGCGAACGAGAATTTTCTGCAGACCGTGGGCTACACGCTGGCGGAGATCCAGGGTCGGCACCACCGGATGTTCGTCGACCCGGCGGATCGCGAGAGCCTGGCCTACGGAGCCTTCTGGGCGGCCCTGGCCAGGGGCGAGTTCCAGCGCGCCGAGTACCGGCGGATCGGCAAGGGCGGTCGCGAGATCTGGCTGCAGGCGACCTACAACCCCATCCAGGGCCGGGACGGCCGCACGATCGGGGTCGTCAAGTTCGCCACGGACATCAGCGCCGAGAAGCTGCGCAGCGCCGACACCCTGAGCCAGATCGAGGCGATCGACCGGTCGCAGGGGGTGATCGCCTTCGATCTCGACGGGACGATCCTCACCGCCAACCGGAATTTCCTGGGCGTGGTCGGGTACAGCCTGGACGAGGTGAAGGGCCGGCACCACCGCATGTTCGTCGATCAACCCGAGCGGGACAGCGCGGGCTACCGCGCCTTCTGGGCAGGGCTCGCGCAGGGCGCGTTCCAGAGCGGCGAATTCCGCCGCGTCGGGAAGGACGGCCGCGAGATCTGGCTTCAGGCGATCTACAACCCGATCCTCGATCCGGCCGGACGTCCCATCAAGGTGATGAAGTTCGCCACCGACATCACCGCCGAGAAGCTGCGCAATGCGGAATTGCGGGGGCAGGTCGAGGCGATCGGACGCTCGCAGGGGGTGATCCACTTCGACCTCGCGGGGCATGTCCTCGACGCCAACCCGAACTTCCTGTCGGTGCTGGGCTATCCCCTCGACCAGATCCGGGGGCAGCACCATCGCATGTTCGTGGACCCGTCCTACGGCGCCTCGTCCGAGTATCAGGCCTTCTGGGCGGCCCTGCGCCGGGGCGAGTTCCAGTCCGGCATCTACCAGCGCGTCGGCGCCGGTGGACGCGCGATCTGGATCCAGGCTTCCTACAATCCGATCTTCGACACGAGCGGCAAGCCGTTCAAGGTGGTGAAGTACGCCACCGACATCACGACCCGCATGCGCTCGCAGATCGGGGCCGCCGGCGCCTCGTCCCAGACCCTGGTCAACGTCCAGACCGTCGCGGCGGCGGCCGAGGAGCTGAACGCCTCGATCGGTGAGATCGCCAGCAGCCTAGCCCGATCGCGCCAGGAGGTCGACGAGATGGACCTGCGCGCGCAGCGGGCGGAAAGATCCACCGGCGAACTCGCGGGCGCGGCCGCGTCGATGAACGGCATCGTCCAGCTCATCCAGGGCGTCGGCGCGCAGATCAACCTGCTGGCGCTCAACGCGACCATCGAAGCCGCCCGGGCCGGGGAGGCGGGGCGCGGCTTCGCCGTGGTGGCCGGCGAAGTGAAGAACCTGTCCAACCAGGTCACGAACGCCACCGCCCGGATCGCCGAGGACATCAAGACGATGCAGGCGGTCTCGGGCGACGTGGTCGCCACCCTGACCGCGATCGGGCAGTCGATCGATGCCGTCCGGGGCTTCGTCACGGGCGTGTCCTCGGCGGTGGAAGAGCAGAGCGCCGTGACCAACGAGATCTCGATGAGCATGCAGACCGCGGCTCATGGCGTCGCGGACATCGATCGCAGTCTGCAATCCCTGGCCTCCTGAGCACGCGCCGAAGCCGACCCATCGGCGAACCCGACGAACTTAGCCGTTTGCTCTTATTATAGCCCCTGCTATAATGCGGAGGGTCGCCCCGCGGCGTCCGGTTCTTCCTTCGTCGGAAACACGCGCAGACATGGCTCGATACGAACACGCTCCGGCTCCGGGTCCCGTCTCGGCGCAGAAGCCCCCCTCCGCGGAAGGGGCTTGGCGCTTCAGCCAGGAGACGCACGCCCAGCCCAGCCTCGGGCGCATGAACGGAAGCGTCCCCGTCCAGGCCGACGGGACCTGGCTGCGCCGCCTCCTGGCCTTCATCGGCCCCGGCTACATGGTCTCGGTCGGCTACATGGACCCGGGCAACTGGGCCACCGACATCGCGGGCGGAGCACAGTTCGGCTACACGCTGCTATCGGTCATCCTGCTCTCGAACCTGATGGCCATCGTGCTGCAGGCCCTGTCCGCCCGGCTCGGGATCGCCACGGGGCGTGATCTCGCCCAGGCCTGCCGCGACCACTATCCGCGGCCCGTCAGCTTCGTCCTGTGGATCGCCTGCGAGGCCGCCATCATCGCCTGCGACCTCGCCGAGGTCATCGGCACCGCCATCGCCCTCAAGCTCCTGTTCGGCCTGCCCCTGGTCGTCGGCGCCACGCTCACGGCGCTCGACGTCTTCCTCATCCTGCTCCTGATGCGACGGGGCTTCCGCGCCCTGGAAGCCTTCGTCATCGCGCTGCTGGTGGTGATCTTCGTGAGCTTCGGCATCCAGATCGCCCTGGCGGCGCCGCCGATCCAGGCGGTGCTCGGCGGCTTCCTTCCCTCCTCCGAGATCGTGCTGAACCCGGCCGCGCTCTACATCGCCATCGGCATCATCGGCGCCACCGTGATGCCGCACAATCTCTACCTGCATTCGTCGATCGTGCAGACGCGGGCCTATCCGCGTACCGAGGCGGGCCGGCGGGGGGCGATTCGCTTCGCGGTGACCGACTCGACGATCGCGCTGATGCTCGCCCTGTTCGTGAACGCCGCGATCCTGATCATGGCCGCCTCGGTGTTCCATGCGCAGGGACGCACCGACGTGCAGGAGATCGAACAAGCCTACGAGCTGCTCTCGCCCCTGCTGGGAGCCGGCATCGCCTCGACGCTGTTCGCGGTGGCCCTGCTGGCCTCGGGCCTCAACTCTACCGTCACCGCGACGCTGGCCGGGCAGATCGTGATGGAGGGCTTCCTACGCCTGCACATCCCAGATTGGGCGCGGCGCCTGATCACCCGCGCCATCGCGATCGTGCCGGTGGTCGGGGTGACGGCGCTCTACGGGGAACAGGGTACGGCGAAGCTGCTGGTGCTGAGCCAGGTGGTGCTGTCGATGCAGCTCCCCTTCGCCGTGATCCCGCTGGTCGGGTTCGTCTCGGACAAGCGCAAGATGGGCGTCCACGCGATCCCGTCCTGGCTGAGGATCCTGTCCTGGGCCATCGCCACCGTCATCGTCGTGCTGAACGTGAAGCTTCTGTTCGATACCGTGATGGGCGCCTGAGCGGCGCCGCATCAGGCGGAGTCAGCGGCGACGGTCGGCGCGCACGCGCACCGGAACGGGCTGAGGCGCAGACATCGGACCTTCGAGGATCGCACCGATCAGCGAGCGGCTGGCCTCGGCAACGGTTTTGATCAGACGTCGCGCGAGGGAGGCGACAGTCGATTGTCTCATGACGGGCTCCTGACCGACGGGCTGAGGACGAACGTCGCATTCCGGGCCGGGTTCCGGTTGCGATGAGACACAGATAGCGAGACCAGTGTCTCCTGCTCAGGGGTCGAGGGCAATCCGCCGCATTCGCGGGACAGGCGCAAAAAAGCACCGGCGCGGGACGCCGGTGCCTCGACGGGAGGCATATCGATGGCTGGCGGGTGGGTCTCTCCACCGCGCCACGCGTCCGCCCCCGGGACGCGGCCCGGGTGTTCGCGTCGGGCCCTACGGCTTGCCGCGCTTGGCCATCAGCTGCTCGATCAGCGAGCCGCCCTTCTCGATGGCCGCGAGTTCCTCCGCGACGGCATCGACGGTCTCGCGGATCTGCTCGGGGGTATGTTCGGACGTGATGAAGAAGCGCAGGCGCGAGGCCCGCTCCGGCACCGCCGGGTGGATGATCGGCTGCACGTTGATGCCGCGCTTGTAGAGGCGGTCCGACAGCGTCACCGACTTCAGGGAATCGCCGACGATGACCGGGATCACCGCGAGGCCGAGGCTCGTCCCCGTGTCGAGGCCGTGCTTCTTCGCACAGGACAGGAACAGGTGGCCGTTCTGGCGCAGGCGCTCCACCCGCTGGGGCTCGGCATGCATGATCTCGAGGGCCGTCTCGGCCGCGGCGGCGAGCGGCGGCGAGATGCCGACGCTGTAGATGAAGCCGCCGGCGGTGCACTTGAGGTACTCGATCAGCGCCGCCGGTCCGGCGACGTAGCCGCCGCAGGTCGAGAGCGTCTTCGAGAGGGTCCCCATCCAGATGTCGACCCCGCGCGGATCGACGTCGCAATGCTCGGCCAGACCGATGCCGGTGCGGCCGAGGACGCCGAGTCCGTGGGCGTCGTCGACCATCAGCCAAGCGTCGTAGCGCTGCTTGAGGGCGATGAGGGCGGCCAGATCCGGCGCGTCGCCGTCCATGCTGTAGAGGCCCTCGACCACGATGAGGGCCCGACGATGCTCGTGGCGCGTGGCGCCGAGCAGCGTCTCGAGGGCGTCGAGGTCGTTGTGGGAGAACGAGCGGCGCTGCGCGCCCGACAGCTGCGCACCCGTGACGATGCTGTTGTGGCTGAGGGCGTCGTGGAAGATCACGTCGCCCGGCTCCAGCAGGGCGCCGATCGTGGTGACGTTGGTGGCGTGTCCGCTCACCATCACCACGCAGGCCTCGGTGTCGTAGTGATCGGCCAGGGCCTTCTCGAGGGAGAGGTGCCCGGGGCGCTCGCCGGCCACGATCCGGCTCGCGGAGGCCGAGGTGCCGTAGGTCTCGATGGCGCGGGCGGCGGCCGCATTGACGTCCGGATGCCCGTTCAGCCCGAGATAATCGTAGGACGAGAAGTTGACGAAGGACTTGCCGGCGATGCGCGTCGTGGCGCCGGCCCTGGTCTCGTGCACCCGGAAGAACGGATTGCCGAGGCCGATCAGGTCGGCGGCCGAGCGCTGGAGGCGCAGTTCCCGGTAGCCCGGCAGCGACTCGAAGTTCTGTACGGAGGGATCACCCGAAGGACGCTGCGCCGGACGGGCGGGAGCCGTCCGGTTGGCGTTGCGCCCGAGGCGGTTCGTGACGAAGCCTGCCAGGGCCGCGCGTCCGCCGTCCGGTCTCGCGGAATTGCTCATGCGGCATGCCTCAAGGGGAATTGGCTCACGGAAGGATTTCTTTGATCGCGAGACTGTTCTCTTCGACCATCGCGTGGAACGGCTCGAGGGTGCGCACGTCCACGCCCTCGCTGGCATGGCGCTGGGCCAGACTCATCACGGCCGCCGCGGCTTCGTCCACCGGCGCCGCGATCGACTGGATCAGGGTCTCGGTGAGTTCGTTCACGGTGAGGCCGGACGAGATGCCGGAGGGCGGCGCCTCGAGGGCGAAGCGCTCCTGCAGGCTGGCGCCGAGCTCCACGCCCATCAGCGAATCGAGGCCGATCTCGGAGAGATGGCGCACGCGGCTGATGTCGTCCTTGGGCAGGCGCAGGATGCGCGCGATGTCCTCCACGATGGCGTCCGCCACCGTCTTGCGCACCGTGTCGATGTCCTGCGTCTTCAGCAGCATGCCGATGTTGATGGCCGCCACCGTGCCGGCTTCCATCTGCTGGTCCGAACCGAGTTCGGCGTAGCTCGGGCTCTTCATGGTGGCGAGGCGCTCGCGCGCCTTGCCCCAATGCATCGACGCGATGGCGATCACGGCGTCGTCCGGGTTCGTGCCCTGGCCCTCCAGCGCGTCGGCCATGAGGTCGAGGCAGTGGCGGGCCTCCATCGGGGTCACGCCGACGCGGCCGGCCAGGGTCTCCATCACCGCCCGGTTGCGCGCCAGCACGCCCACATCGCCGATCGCGCCCCAGGCGACGGCCAAAGCCGGCAGGCCGAGCTTGCGGCGACGCCGGGCGAGGCCTTCCATGAAGCCGTTCGCGGCGACGTAGGCGCCCTGGCCGGGATTGCCGATGAAGGTCGTGGCCGAGGAGAACATCACGAAGTAGTCGAGCGTGCGCCCGCGCGTCGCCGCATCGAGGTGCTCGGCACCGATGACCTTCGGGCGGATGACCGTGTCGAGGGCGGCGGCATCGATGTTGGCGATGAGGCCGTCCTGCAGCACCATCGCCCCGTGGATCACACCGGCCAGGGACCGGCCCTTGCGCTCCACCTCGGTCAGCAGCGCGTCCACCGCCTTGCGGCTGGTGATGTCGCAGGCCATCGCGGCGACGTTGACGCCGCGGGCGCCGAGATCGGCCACCACCTGCTTCGCCTCGGGGCTCGCGGCCCCGTTGCGGCCGACGAGGACGATGTGCTTCGCGCCCCGGTCGGCGAGCCAGCGGGCCGCCTCGATGCCGAAGCCGCCGAGGCCGCCGGTGACGAGGTGGACGCCCTCGGACGAGATCGTGAAGGCGGAGGTCTCGGCCTGCATCACGCTGCCGGGCTTGGGCGGCGCGATGACGATCTTCCCCACATGCCCGGATTGCTGCATCAGCCGGAAGGCGTCCGAGACTTCGTCCGCCGTGAACGGCTGGAAGGGCAGGGGCTTCAGGCCACCCTCCTTGAACAGGGACATCACCTCCCGGAACAGCCGGGCTCCGTCCTCGCCCTGGTGCTGGAGGACCTGGTCGAGGTCGACGCCGAAGTAGGACAGGTTCCGGCGGAAGGGGCGAAGGCCGATATGGGTGTTGGCGACGTAGTCGCGCTTGCCCAACTCGATGAAGCGGCCGAACGGCTTGAGGACGTTGAGGCTGCGCTCCATCGCCTCGCCGAACAGGCTGTTGAGCACCACGCCGACGCCGTCGCCGGTGATCCGGCGGACATCGTCCACGAAGGCGAGGGAGCGCGAGTCGAGCACGTGCTCGGCACCCAGCGCCTTGACGAGGGCGCGCTTCTCCCGCGACCCCGCGGTGGCGATGACGCGCGCCCCCTTGAGCTTGGCGATCTGCAGGGCGGCGAGGCCGACGCCGCCGGCACCGCCATGGACCAGCACCCATTCGCCGCGGCGCAGGCGGGCACAGCTGACGAGACCGTAATAGGCGGTGAGGAAGGCGACCGGCACGGTGGCGGCGGCCTGCGGATCGAGGCCGGGCGGGCTCGGGGCCACGACGAGCTCGGGCACGACGATGTGGGTCGCGAAGCCCGACTGCGCGAAGGCGACGACCCGGTCGCCGGGCTTGAAGGCCTCGACGCCCTTGCCGACGGAGAGGACCCGACCGGCGACTTCGAGGCCGAGGCGGGGTCCGGCGAAGCCGTCCTCGAGGATCTCCTCCGGCAGCATCGACAGGGCCCAGAGGACATCGCGGAAGTTGAGACCGGTGGCCTCCACCGCGATCTCGACCTCGCCGCGACCCGGCGCCCGGCGCGTCGCCGGTCCCCAGGCCATCTCGTTGAGACCGCCGGTGTTGCTGCGCTCGAGGCGCGCGGCAGGGGCCGGAACGGCGTCGGCGCCGGGACGGCGGGAGAGCTGACCCGGCGAGAACCGGATCACCCGGGTGCGGTCGGCGTCGAGGATGATCTCGGTCTCGAGCGTGCCCGAGAGGATGAGGTCGCGCAGGCGCTCCGCGGCGGCCTTGGTGGACAGATCTTCGGCGAGATCGATCCGGCGCACGTCGAGGTTCGCCACCTCGTTGGCGAGCGTCCGGCTGAAGGCCCAGACGCCGGCCTCCACCGACCCGGTCGGGTCGCCGGCATCGCGGGTCGCGCCGGGGCAGACGACCCAGAGCCGGGTCTGGCGGCTGCCGAGATGCTCGACGCAGCGCTTCAGGCTGAGACAGCGCTCGCGCAGGCGATCGGCCGCCGCGCCGGAATGGTTGAAGGCGCCGGCGAGGAACACGACCGTGTCCGGCGTCTCCCGCTCCAGTTCGAGCAGGGACTGCTCGGAATCGAGGATGATCGAGACGTGGACGCCGCTCGCGACCAGCAAGGTCGCCAGCGAGGACGCGGTCTCGGCCGCGAAGGCATCGTGCGAGCCGATGACGAAGGCGAAGGTCTGACCCGGGGCCGGTCTCGCGCGGACCGGAGCCTCGGCGATGAACAGGAGGTCGTCGCCATTGGCCGAGACCGCGCGATCGACCGCCACGCGCACCAGGCCCGTGTCGCTCAGGGCGCGTTGCCAGCCGGTGATGTCGTCGAGGCGGCCCACCGGCATGTCGGCGCCGGCCTCGAACCAGTCCGGGGTCAGGCCGAAGACGAGGTCGCGGAACAGCGAGGCGCCGGGCTCGACGGCGACCAGGAAGCCGCCCGTGGCCAGCGCATCGGCGACCTTGCCGAGGAGCGCCCGCTCGGAGCGGTGCAGGACGTTGCTCGCCAGGATCGCGTCGAAGCTGCCGGGCGTCAGATCGGCCGTATCCTCGATCACGGTGACGCCGCGCGGCAGGGCGAGCCGTGCACGTTCCGCCAGGCGGCGGTCGGTCTCGTAGACCGTGAGCTGCGCCTCGATCCCGTCGGCGAAGGCGGCGGCCTGGGCCGCGAGCGGACCGAAGCCGACCTGGAGCACCCGCAGGGCGCGGTCGCGGGGCAGGGCAGTCCGGCCGGCCTCGGCGAGGTCGGCGATCACGTCGGCGGAAGCGCGCGCGGTCGCGCTGCGCAGGATGAAGGCGTCGAGGGCATTCTGCGAGAGGGTGGGGGCCTCGGTGAGGTCGCCCGAGAGCAGCCGCCCGACCACCGCGCCGATGTCGGCGGTGAGCACGAGTTCGGCCGAGAGCTCGGGATGGTCGGCGGCGATCCAGCGCATGATCTCGTCGGGCGCCGGCAGGGACACGTCCTTGCGCAGCGTCCAGCGCTCGCCGTCGAGGGTGGCGAGGTCGCTGCTCTCCAGGGCGTAGAGGGCGTTGAGGAGCCAGGGACGCATCGCCTCCGGCACCCGCTCGTCGATCGCCACGGTGCCGGACCGCTGCAGGCCTTCCGCGAGGCGGTAGGCCATCGAGGTCGCCCAGCCCTCGAGAAGAAGGTGTCCCGGTGCCAGGGGGGCCTCGGCCGGGGCGACGGCGGCCTTACAGGCCGGACGGATCGCGTCCGCGACGCGCTTTCCACGCTCCATCGCGATGGCGGTGGGCTCGGTGGCGAGTTCCGGCCGCTGCCCGATGGCATAGGCCGCGAGATCGCTGCCGTTCTTGGCGCGCAGAGCCTGGAAGCGGCCCTCGCGCAGGGTGGCGATGACCTCGCCCTCGGCATCCACCAGGGTGAAGTCGGCCAGGATGCTGCGCTCGTTGGCGCGCCGGGTCCGGATCATCGCCCGGGCGATGACGGCGCCGGGCTTCACGAGGCGGATCTCGCCGAAGCGGACGGGGACGTAGGCCTTGGTCGAACCCTCGCCCATCAGCCCGGCGAAGAGGAGGATGAGCCCGTGGAAGCAGGAATCGAGGCGCGCGGGCACGAGCCCGAAGCGGGCGTCGGCTTCGGCCGGCAGCAGTTCGGAGACGATGGTGGTCTCGTCGAGGCGCGCACTCACGGCGACCTGGCGGAAGCTCGGACCGAAGCCGAGGCCGGAAGCGGCGGCCAGGCGGTAGAGCCCCTCGCCCGCCACCGCGTGCTCGGCGGGAACGTGCATGTCCACCGGCGCGGGCGCCGGGAAGCTGCCGTCGATGATCTTGGCCGCCGCATGAAGCTGCCAGGCGGCCTGGGTCAGGCGCGGCCGGCTGAGGATCTGGATGGCATTGCCGGAACCGGCGACGCGCACCGCGACCTCGCGCAGGGATTCCTCGCCGAACACCATCGGCGACTGGATCTCGAACTCGGCCAGCACCACGCTGTCGGTCTTCATCGCCTCACGGGCGACGCCGAGCGCCATCTCGATGAAGGCCGCGCCGGGCAGGATCGCCTGGCCGTCGATGCGGTGATCGTCGAGCTCCGGCACCGTCGCGATATCGACATGGCCGTGCCATTCGAGACCGTCCGGTGCGACGCGGGACCCGTAGAGCGGATGGTAGGGGCGGGGGGTGGCCGCACCGACGCCCTCGGTGGTCTCGGCGAGGCGGAAGGTCCGCCGCTGCCAGGGATAGAGCGGCAGCGAGACGTCGCCGACCGGGTTCTCGCCGAACACCGTGGCCTCGTCGACGGCGGCACCCTGGACGAGGGCGGCCGCGACGGTGCGGGCGATCGGATCGCCGCCGGCCGGCTTGCGGTGCAGGACGCCGATGGTGGCGTTCTCGATGCCGAGGGGCTCGATGGCGTCGCCGATATGCGACAGCAGGGTGGCGCGGGGCCCGACCTCGATGAACACGCGGGCCCCCTGGCGGGTGGCCTCCTGCACGGCTTCGCAGAAGCGCACCGGCTCGCGGATGTTGCGCCACCAGTAGCCGGCCCCGAACTGGTCGCCGGCCAGCACCTTGCCGGTGACGGTCGACACCATCGGGGTCGTCGCGGGATGCGGCTTCAACCCGGCGAGATCCCGCAGCAGCGGCTTCTCGGTCGGGTTCATCAGCCGCCCGTGGAAGGGGTATTCGAGGTCGAGCTTGCGGCCGCGGCGGCGCTTGCGCGCCAGCGCCTTCATCGCGGCGTCGATGTCGTCCACCGGGCCCGCCACCGTGATGGCCTTCGGGCTGTTGTAGGCCGCGATATCGAGGCTCGGGTAATCCTTGAGGAACAGTTCGATCTCGTCGGCGGGCGCCAGCAGCACCGCCATCGTGCCGAAGCCGCGCGTCGTCTCCTGGTGCTTGCTGCGGTAGAAGATGACCTTCACGGCCTGTTCGAGGCTGAGGATGCCGGCGGCTTCCGCCGCGGCGATCTCGCCGACGCTGTGGCCGAGGACGTAGCTCGGCTTCAGGCCACGGGCCCGCAGGGCCGTGGTCGAGGCACTGGAGATGGCGAAGATGAGGGGCTGCGACACCCGCGTGAGGGCGAGGCGCTCCTCCAGATCCTCGGCGAACAGAGCCTCCTTCAGCGACCAGCCGGACAGGGCGTGGAACAGGCCGTCGATGCGGTCGAAGGCCTCGCGGAAGGCGGCGTTCTCGTCATAGGCCTCGCGGCCCATGCCGGCCCACTGGCTGCCGTTGCCGGAATAGACGAAGGCCACCTCCGCCGCGCGATCCACGGCCGTGCCGAGAAGGGCCTCGGGCGCATCCTCGGCCTCGCCGACGGCGCGCAGCACCGCCGGCAGATCGGCCTCCAGGGGCACGGCCAGACGGGAGGACAGGCGCTCGCGGCGATGGGCGGCAGCGGCCGCGATCCGGGCGGCTTGGGCCTTGTCCGCGCCGTCGAAGCGCTCGGCATAGTCGAGGGCGAGTTCGTTGAGGGCGGCCCGGCTCTGGGCCGAAAGCAGCAGCACCTCCGGCGCGCGGGTCGCCTTGGAGGCACCGGCGGCACCGACCGGCGGCCCGTCCGTCAGAACGACGTGCGCGTTGGTGCCGCCGAACCCGAAGGAGTTCACGCCGGCGAAGCGCGCCTTGCCGTCGCGGGTGAGCGGCAGGGGCTTGTTCGTCACCGACAGGTTGAGTTCCCGGAAGGGGATCTCGGGGTTCAGTTCGGCCGCGTGCAGCGAGGTCGGGAACAGGTCGTGCTCCAGGGCGAGGCTCGCCTTGAGCAGGCCGGCGAGGCCCGAGACCGGCTCGGTATGGCCGATATTGCTCTTGATCGACCCGATCGGCAGCGGCGCCTTGCGCGGGCGACCGAGCTTTCCGCCGATAGCGCTCGCCTCGATCGGGTCGCCCACCGGCGTGCCGGTGCCGTGGGCCTCGACGAAGACCACGGAGTCGAGATCGATCTCGGCCTCGCGGTAGACCTGCTCCAGGAGCGCGCCCTGCGCGTAGCCCGAGGGCAGGGAGATGCCGGTGGTGCGACCGTCCGAATTGACCCCGCTCGCCGCGATGACGCCGCGCACGGTGCTGCCGTCCCGCAGGGCCGCCTTGGCAGACTTGAGCACGAGGACCACGCCGCCCTCGGAGCGCACGTAGCCGTCCGCGCTCGACGAGAAGGCCTGGCACAGGCCGGTGCGCGAGAGCATCTGCGCGTTCGAGAAGCAGATGAAGTTGAAGGGGCTCGCCAGGAGGTTGACGCCGGCGACGACGGCGGTGTCGATCCGTCCGCTGGAGATCGCCGCCACGGCGGCGTCGAGCGCAACGAGGGACGACGAGCAGGCGGTGTCGACGGTGAAGCTCGGCCCCTTCAGGTCGTAGATGTAGGAGATGCGGTTCGACAGGATCGAGAGCGTGTTGCCGGTGGCCGCGTAGGCATCGCCCGACGAGGTGTCGAGGACGCGCAGGTTGCCGTAATCGAGGGAGGAGGCGCCGACGAAGACGCCGATCTGGGTGCCGGCCACGTCCGAGGGACGCAGCCCCGCATCCTCCAGGGCCTCCCAGGTCAGCTCCAGCAGCAGGCGCTGCTGCGGGTCCATCTGTTCGGCCTCGCGGGGCGAGATGCCGAAGACGCCCGGGTCGAACGACCAGATGTCGTCGAGGACACCGGCGGACCAGGTGTAGCTCTTGCCCCGCTCCTGAGCGCGCGGGTGCCCGAAGCGCTCCAGCGACCAGCGGTCATCCGGGATACGGCCGACGGCGCATCGCGCCTCGGTGAGAAGCTGCCAGAGCCCGTCGACGCTCGAGGCGCCGGGAAGCCGGCAGGCACGGCCGATGATCGCGATGTCTGTACGTTGTGTCACGTTCGATTCGCACACGCTCTTGAACGGGGGGACAGGATCGACTTGCACCACCGGCGGCAACCAGCCCGATCCTTAGTATGGCTCCAGGCTACTGTCCAACCGGAGCACCTGGAATCAGGGCAGTCACCGATCGGGAACATCGACCCTGTTGCACGTATTCATCAATCTTCCCGGCAAGACGAGGGAGCAATTGGCCCAAACAACCGGCGACTATCCCTCGATCTTGAACAGTTATTTTCCAACAATTGTCACAATTCGGACATCGTGGCCCGATCCGGCTCCATTGCCGTCTCGGATCGCTGCAGCAAACCCGTCGCTTCCTTGCTTCGGAAGCGGCTCGATCGAGGGCCCGAGGGGATGCCGACGACCCTCGTTCCCCCGAAACGAGGCCGATGAGCGCCGGCAGATAGAGGTCCGCGGCGGCACGGGTGTCGTTCGCATCGCCAGAGGCAGGGATTAAGCGGCGGATTGCGGCGACTTTGCGGTGCGCCGCAGCGCTGCCGCGCCGCAGCATCAGAGGCGGTAACGCGCCGCGTCGCGAGAAAGGTTCGGGTTGTAATAGGGATCGGCGCGCAGGTCCGCGCCCCAGCGTTCCTGCATCACCCGGACCTCGCGCTCGAAGCGTTCCCGCTTCTCCGGCGTATCCTCCGCCCCCCGGCTCTTCGATTCGTGGTGAATCAACCGGGCGTGGGGCGTCCAGACATTGCGATAACCTTGGGCGCGCAACCGCAGACAGAGATCCACGTCGTTGAAGGCGACCGTGAGCCCATCGGCATCGAAGCCGCCGCTCTCCGCGAAAACCTCCGCCCGGAGGAGCAGGCAGGCGCCGGTCACGGCCGAGACTTCCTGGGTCAGCACCATCCGGGCGAAGTAACCGGGATCGTCTTCGGGCAGGCCGGGATGGCTGTGGCCGGCCACGCCACCGATACCAAGCACGATGCCGCCATGCTGGAGCGTGCGGTCCGGGTAGAGAAGCTTGGCGCCCACCGCGCCGATATCGGGGGTGAGCGCGATGGATACCATCTCCCGCAGCCAGCCGGGCTCGATCACTTCGATGTCGTTGTTCAGGAACAGGAGGAGCGTGCCCCGCGCCGCCGCCGCGCCGCGGTTGGAGAGGTCCGAGAAGTTGAACGCCCCCGGCACCGGCAGGATGCGGACGCGCGGCTCGTATATCGAGAGGCGCGCGAAGAGGTCGCGCGTGCGCGCCTCCCGACTCTCGTTGTCGACCACGATGACCTCGACGGCCGGGTAGTCCGTCGCCTCGAGCACGCCCGCGAGGGCCACGGCGAGCAGCTCCGCCCGGTCCCGGGTCGGGACGATGACCGAGACCAGGGGCGCGGGCTCCGGCACCGGGCGCACCAGCCGGTTGAATCCGAGCGGCCCCCGGGTGGCGGTCGCCCCCAGGGGCGCGGCGACCTCCGCCAGGGCGCGCAGCCGGGCCAGCTCGGTCCGCTCCAGGGCCCGGTCGGAGAAGGTCCCCGAGCCGCCGGCCGCGCGCCAGTGGTAGAGCACCCGCGGGATGTGGCGGATGCGCTCGGGCGCGAGCCGGGCCGTGACCCGCAGCAGGAGATCGTGGTCCTGGCTGCCCTCGAAGCCGGGACGCAGGCCGCCGGCGGCCCGGATCGCCTCGGCGCGGATCACCGTCAGGTGATTGATGTAGTTCTGGCCGTAGAGCAGCTCGCGGTCGAAGTCCGACTTGAAGTGCGGCTCGAAGCGGCGCCCGCGGGCGTCGATCTTGTCCTCGTCGCTGTAGATCAGCACGAGGTCGGGCGCGGCGCGGATCGCGGCCGCCACGTGGTAGAGGGCGCTCTCGGCCAGCACGTCGTCGTGGTCGAGGAAGGCCACGAAGGCCCCGCCGGCCTGGGCGAGGGCGTCGTTGGTGGCGCGGGCGATGTGGCCGTTCTCCGGGCGCCGCAGGACGCGGATGCGCGGGTCCTGCCCGGCGTGGCGGGCGAGCAGGCGCGGGATCGCCGGATCGGTCGAGGCATCGTCGACGATGCAGAGCTCCCAGTTCGGATAGAGCTGGGCGCGGACCGACCGGATGGCGGCCTCCAGGACGCGCGGGGCGGGGTCGTGGACCGGCATCACCACCGAGATCCGCGGCGGATCGGTCCAGGCCGCGACCGCGTCGCGGATGCGGCGCCGGTCCGCCTCGGTCAGGGTGTCGAACCGGGCGATCCAGGCCGCGTAGCCGGTCTCGGCCCGGTCGTGCAGCGCGCGCAGGAGCAGGGCGCGCCCGCGCACCTTCAGGCCGAGGGCACGCCAGTACACGGCGCGGGCGGCGAGGACCGGGCTCCGGCGCAGGGCCCGGGCGACGAGGCCGAGGCGCCGGCCCCGCCGGATCGTGAAGCCGTCGAGCTGGAAGGGCGTCTCGCGGGCGAGGGGGGCCAGCCGTAGGGCGAGCAGGCCCTCGGGCAGGCGGCCCGTCCAGGCGAAGCGATCCCCGCCCTCCGCCTCCTCGGACAGGGCCATCAGCCTGGGCGCCCCGTCCGGCCCGGCGAACCGGGCGCTGAGCACCAGCCGGCAGACGCCGCCGCTCCCGACGTCCCGGAAGCGGATCGTCGCCCAGGTGCCGCCGAGCCCGGCCTCCCCGAGGTCGAGGTCCAGAGCGGGGCCGTCGGCCGTGAAGGGCCGCCGCGCCGGCCCCGTGCGGGTGCCGCGCCCGCGCAGACGGGGGAGGAGGGCCGTGAGCGGCGGCGCGGACATGGTCAGGCGTTCCATCTCTTGCGCCCACTCCTGCGCCCATTCTTGCGCCCATGATCCGGGCGCACCGAATCCCCGCTGGGGCGGGCGCGCATCCCGGGGCCGAGGCGGATCGGCTCCGGCCGGGGTCCGGCGAAGGCGCGCACCGGTCCCGGGGCGACACGGTCGGACCGCCCGGGCCGGGCCGGATCGCCCCGCCCCCGTCGGCCCGTGTCCCGATCGCGCCCGTCGATGACCCGCATGCCCCGCCCGCTGCCCCGTCGCCCGGTCGCGCGGGACGGCCGACCGGATTGTCGCGTGTCGCCACCCCACCGGGCCAGGGGGGCCTTAGCGCATTTCGAACGCCCGCGCAGCGCCGACGCACGAACCGGCGGCCGCCCGGGACGCGGCCGCATATTCGCCGCATGAGAGCCCTTGCGCCCCTCAAAACCCCAGGCTATAGCCCCCTCCACCGGCGGCCGAGCGGCCCCGGTGAGGGCGCGTAGCTCAGCGGGAGAGCACTACCTTGACATGGTAGGGGTCACAGGTTCGATCCCTGTCGCGCCCACCATTTTTCCTAACGGGATGAATGGTTCACGAAAGGCGGCCCTCGGGCCGCCTTCGTCGTTTCCGAGGTGTGCGGATACCTCGACGACCCGCCGGCATCGACAACGCGCGACGATCGACAGATCCTCGATTGCGATGCGCGACAGTAGCACGAGCCCTCAATGTCATACGGATCGCTCGAACTGACCTACGCGCAACCGTTCGCAGAGAGCCTGATCGCCGATCCGGCATTTCGCGCTTGGGTGCTGCGTCGAACCAAGTTCGCGGCATTTGCAGACGAGGCATCGCTGCTGCACGACGAGATGCGGATGCGGCGGACCTGGATTGGCTCCTCCGTGCGAGGCTCGCCGGACATGGGTTCGCCCTGCGGCTGCCCCCTGTGATCCCAGCCTCGGCCGTAGAGGTGCCTGAAGAGTGTCGCGTAGCACGCGCGTTTGTACGAGAGGACCCGCAGCTTGGTCTCCTTGTCCTTCACCCGGCTTTCGTCGATCGTGAAGAGCCGGCCGTTCACCAGAATTTCGCGAAAAGTCTTGCGAAGCTGCCGGAGGACTTCTGAGCGGCGTCCGATCAAGAGATGGCCGAAGACATTGAGAGCTTAAGCTCTGGCGTTTCTCGCCGAGATGTCGAGATGTCTCGCAGGCGTAAAAACAGATAGCCGCAACGTCCTTCCTACAGGAGACCCATGGTGGGGGTTCTCGCCACAGAAAGGAGCCACGGCTTGGCATCTGATGAGCTTGAACAACGCAAGAAACTGATCGCGAACGAGAGCACCAAGCTCGTGGCGAACGCGCTGGATCGCGCCTCCACAGCCTGCCTGACGGTCGGGGTCTTTGGCCCGATCGTCGCCACCCTATATGGAGTCGGGGCGACGACATCGGGCGCGCACGGTGTTACCCTTGTGCTCGGGAGCGCGCTCTGGTTGGCAGCGTCCGGTTCGCTCCACTGGATGGCGCGTCGCACGTTGAGGAGGCTCAAATGACAGGTCTGTGGGTCTACGCCTACGTCGTGCTCCCTCTCGTCGTGATCGGGATGGGCTATGCCGCCATGCGTTTGAACGAGCGGGCCGAATAGGCGGCCGGCATGACCGAGAGGTGACCACCGCCGCGATAGCCGTTGCCTTGCCGAACGGTTACGCCGGGACAGGCGCCCTGGCCCTCATCGGCCCGCCCGCCATCCCCCTGCTGTTCGCGGGGTTCTATCTCTTCCTCGTCCGCGGGAGCGCCGCACGTGTGGACCGGCGAATCGCCGTGGCTCGCGACCGTCGCCCCTGACATGCCGCGCCGGCGAAGGCTTGGTCGTCGCGCCGACCCCTCGACGCCTGAGGCAGAGGCCCTCGACCGTTGTCGTCGCGATGCGGGCAGCCGAAATCGGGGCCAGCCCTGAGCGGCGGCAGACGACGGGAGCTTTCGTCCGGCACAGATCCGCATCAGTTCGCATCGACGCCCGAACAACATCGGTGCGATGCGCGGATCTCTACATGAGACGCCACCACGATGACGATCCATCGACAGATTGATTTGCAGAACATCTTTATCAAGACGGAGATGCAGTCGATTAATTAAACTTTAACCATAAATCCATTAATCCTGCTCCCGATACGGACCTTCCAGACTTTCAGGCGCCGGGGGACATGGCGACACCGGCACATCTTTTGGGACGCCAGGCCCTCCGGATCGGCCTCGTGCTCGGCCTCCTGGCCGAGGCGGTGGCCGGGACCGGCGCCCGGGCGGCCGATGCCGGCCTCGTGTTCTCGGATTCCGGGCGCCCGGAATCCGGCGTGGTCCCGCCCGATGCCCTCGCGGCCGCTCCGTCGGCGCGGAGCGCCCCGCTGGTCCAGCGCGGCAGCGACCGCTTCATCGGCGGCGAGGCGGTGGTCGCCGGTCCGCTGCCCGGCGGCCCGGTCAGCCTCAACCTCGTCGAGGTGCCGATCCCGGTGGCGGCCCAGGCGGTGCTCGCCCAGACCCTGCGCTGGAACTACACGATCGACGAGCGCGTCACCGGCACCGTGACCCTGCAGACCGCCGGCGCCGTGCGGCGCGAGACCCTGCTGGCGATGTTCGAATCCGCCCTCGCGGCCCGGGGCGCCGCCCTGCGCCGGCGCGGCGCCACGGTGGAGATCGTGCCCAGCGGCGGCCCGCCCGGCATCCTGCCGGTCCGCAGCGTGCCGGACCTCGCCGGGGAGCCCGGCGCCCGGGCCCAGGCGATTCCCCTGCGCTGGATCTCCGCCGCGGAGATGCAGGCGATCCTCTCCGCCGTGGCGCCCCGCGACGTGATCCTGCGGGCGGACAAGACCCGCAACATGCTGATCCTGTCCGGCGACCGCGCCCAGATCCAGGCCCTGCGCGAGACCATCGCGGTGTTCGACGTCGACTGGATGAGCGGCATGTCCACGGCGATGATCCCGGTGCGCAGCGCCAATCCCGCGGCCCTCGCCCGGGACCTCGTCCAGATCTTCGGCAGCGAGACCGCCGGCACCGGCGACATCATCCGGTTCGTGCCCAACGAGGCCCTCGGCGCCATCCTGGTGGTGAGCGCGCGGGCGGCCTATCTCGACCGCGCCCGCGCCTGGATCGCCCGCCTGGAAACCATGGCGGCCGAGCGCGAGCGCCAGCTCTTCGTCTACCGGATCCAGAATCGCTCGGCCCGGGAACTCGCCATCGTCCTGCAGGGCGTCGTCGCGGCCGAGACCGGGGTGAGCGCCGCGATCAGCAGCACCTTCGGCGCCTATGGCGGCGGCGGCGCCTTCGGCCCGGGCGCCGGCGGCTTCGGCGACGCCAGCGGTTCGGGGGCCGGCGCCGGGTTCGGCCTGCCCGGCGCGGGCGGGATGGGAACCGGAAGCATGGGCTCGGGGGGCATGGGCTCGGGCGGTATGGGCTCGGCGAGTCTGAACGCGGGCGGCGGGAACGGGGCCGGCTACGGCATGGGGTCCGGAGGCGTGGGGTCCGGAGGCATGGGGTCCGGCGGTCTGGGCTCGGGAGGCATGAATTCCGGAGGCATGAATTCCGGAGGCATGAATCCCGGAGGCATGGGTGCGGATGCCGGCTTCGGCGTCGGCGCGGGGGCGGGCGGCTTCGATCCCGGCGGACAGGGCGGGATGCAGGCCGGCGCCTACGGGGCCGGGGCGATGCCGCCCGGGATGGCCGCCGCGACCGCCGGCCCGCGCCGCGACCAGATCGGCATCATGCCGGACGAGGCCAACAACAGCCTCGTCATCTCGGCCACCCGCAACCAGTACGACAAGATCCTCAAGATCCTCGCCCGCCTCGACGCGATGCCGACGCAGGTGCTGCTGGAGACGATCATCGCCGAGGTCACGCTCAACGACGAGCTGCGCTTCGGCGTGCAGTGGTTCCTCAAGAACGGCGGCCAGGGCCAGTTCAACCTCGCGCCCGCGAACACCGTCGCGGCGATGGCCACGGGGGGCACCGCCGGGCTGGTGGCGGCCGCCACCCGGGGCGTGCCGGGCTTCAACTACCTCCTCAACGCCACCGACTTCAACGTCGTGGTCAACGCCCTCCAGGGCGTCACGCGGGTGAACGTGATCTCCTCGCCCAACCTCACCGTGATGGACAACCGCACGGCCAAGCTCCAGGTCGGCGACCAGGTGCCGATCGTGAAGCAGACGGGGCAGAGCGCCCTGGCGGCGGGGGCGCCGATCCTCAACCAGATCGAGATGAAGGACACCGGCGTCATCCTCTCGGTGACGCCGCGGGTGAACAAGAACGGCCTCGTGGTGCTCGACATCAACCAGGAGGTCAGCGACGTGGTGCCGACCACCACCTCCTCGATCAACTCGCCGACGATCCGCCAGCGCCGGGTGGCCACCAGCATCGCCGTGCAGGACGGCCACAGCCTCGCCATCGGCGGCCTGGTGCAGGAGAAGGCGCTGATCACCAACGAGAGCCTGCCGGTGCTGGGCGACCTGCCGCTGATCGGGCCGGCCTTCCGCAACCGGGTCGACAGTCGGGTGCGCACCGAGCTGATCATCTTCATCCGCCCGCGCGTCATCCGCGGCACCGCGGATGCCGACCGCATCAGCCAGGATTTTCGCGAGCAGGTCCGGGCGATGATGCCGGTGCGCCCCGTGCCGGCCCCCCGGCCGCTCGCCGCCACGCCCGATGGGCCGCCGGGCATCTTGCGCCGCGCGATGGACTGAGCCGGGGCGCGGCCGTCGCGAGGGCCCGGGCGTCCTTCGCCGGGCTGCCGCGGCGCCAGGGGCCGACCCTTCGCGGAGCCCGGCGAAGGCCCGCCTCCCGGCCGCCCGGTGGAGACAGACCGGCGACCGTGATGGGGATCAAGCTGCCACACCCCCCTGCCATCGCGCCCGGCCGGGAATCGGAGTACGAACAACCATCACTGGCTTCGGTCCCGGCCGCCAGTGCCTGAGAGTAGAGAGTGCTCCCGCCCTGAATTCGCGGAGCACGTTCGTGTCAGACACCAAGCCTTTGGCGATCCTCCTGGCGGAGGCCGACTCGATCGTCAGTATGGTCACCGCCGACATGCTGACGGATCTTGGTTATCAGGCCTTGGAAGTCCGTACCGCCGCCGAAGCGCTGGCGGTGCTTCGAGGACCGGCCAACGTGCGGATGCTGATCACCGGGCGCAGCATCGTGGGCGATGGCGTTGCCCTCGCCCACCTCGTTCACCACCGTTGGCCCGGGATCGCCATCATCGTCACCTCCGGAGCCGGGGCCGACCTTCAGCGCGCCTTGCCGCCGGGGACGCGCCTGCTCAGCAAGCCGTACAAGTTGGCGGACCTTCTCCAGGAGGTGGAGGCGGGTCTCGGACAGGTGCGGGACGAGCCCTCGGCCGCCCCCATCGTGCCGAGCGGCGTCCCGCCCCATCGGGGATTGGACCTGGGTCACGGCGTCGGCGCCATTGCCGCTCCCTCGACCGAGCCGGACAAGACCTGACCGCGATCGCCGCGACGGTCCGTCGGTGACCCGCGCCGGCGTCGCGCCTCCGGGCTCAGGGGCCTGATCGACAGGCCCGAAGCCCGCGAACCGCCATGGATCGACAGCCGGACGTCTGCCTCCCGGCGAACGTCCGGGGGCCGGTCACCCCCCGTCCCGCACCGTCACCCCGTCAGCCGTTGCGTCTCGACGCGCGCGTCGTCCGCTCAGCGCCCGGGCGGGTCGATCGCGATGCGCCGCACCGGTGCGGCGGCGCGCGGCGGAACCGGGGCGGCCTCGGGCCGGGGCGGGGCTTCGCCGGGGCCGAGGCTCGGGCGCAGGCCCGGGACGGCCGGTCCCGGATGGCGCGGCGGCGGGCGCAGGGCGACCGGGGCGCCGAGATAGGCGAGGGTGTAGTGGCGGCCGGCATCCGCCACCACCACCGCCTCGGGGTCCACCGAGACGAGGCGCCAGGCGCCCTGTCCCTCGCCGGGGGCGAGCCAGGCCGGGGCGCCGGTGCCGTCCGCCACGAGGGCGCGGCGCGCACCGGCCTCGATGAGGATGCCCCGCACCGACAGCATCGTCGGCGGCGACGCCTCGGCGGTGAGATCCGCCCGGCTGCCCCGCGCCGTCCAGGGCCGGCGCTCCGGGTCGAACAGGGGTGCGGCCACGGCCGCGCCGGTCTCGGCCGCCGCGAGGGCGGCGAGGTCGAGGGGCGGCGGGCCGGGCGGCGCCGGCGGCGCGGAAGCGTCCACCGGCCAGAGCCCGGCGGCCAGGCCGGCGAGCCCGGTCAGGCCGAGAAGCCCGAGGCAGGCCGGGTGGATCGTCCGGACCGAGGCCGGGATGCGGCTCATCGCGGGGCCTCCGCGGCCTCGGCCGGGGCCGCCGCGAGGGCGCCGCGCAGGGCCAGCGAGAGCCGCATCACCGTGGGGCCGCCGGTCTCGGGATCGGCCGGGCGCAGGGCCGACAGGTCGGCGCTCTCGACCACGGCCAGGGGAGCCTGGGTCTCCAGGGCGAGGAGGAGGCCGTGCAGGCCCTCCGCGGTGCCGCGCAGGGCGGCGGCGAGGCGCGGCGCGGTCGGCCGGTCGGCGTCGCGCTCGAGGCGGGTCTCGTCGAGGAGGACGGCGCGGTCCGCCGCGAGTCCGTCGAGCCGGGTCCGGAAGGCGGCCAGGAGCGCCGCCTCGTCCGTCCCCCAGAGGGGCGCGGGCGGGGCCGGCCGGTCCGCCGCCGCGCGGGTGCGGGCGAGGAGCGCCCGGCTGCCGGCGATCTGTTCGCCCGCGTCGCGGATCTCGCCCCAGGCCTGCGCCAGGAGCCCGGTGCCGGCAGCCGCGGCGAGGCCGAGGAGCAGCAGGGCACCGAGGCGGCCGCGCAGGAGGCCGGGCAGGTCGCGGGTCATCGGCGTTTCCGGATCATGGGGAGCACCGCATCAGGGACGCAGCCGCGTCGGGCCGCCGGCGGGGTCGGTCCAGGGGCGCGTCAGCAGACCGATGACGAGGCGCCCGGTCGCGGCGTCCTGCTCGCGCACGGCCACGGGGCCGAGGCCGGGCGCGGTCCGCAGGGCCCGCAGGGTGCCGTCGAGGTCGGAGGTCCGCAGGGTCGCGCTCGCGCCCTCCGGCCCGAGATGCAGGGTCTCGGCGAAGGCGCCCGCCGGCAGGGCTCCGGCCAGGGCGGACCAGAGGAGGGCGAGCGGCGGGCGGGCCGCGCGCTCCGCCGCCAGCGCGCCGGCCAGGGCTTGGACCGGCGGCGCGAGCCGCGGCGGGGCGGACCGGCGCGCCGCGAAGGTGGCGGTCTCCAGGGCGCCGAGGGTCGCCTCCTGGTGCGCGCGCCAGAGCCCGAAGGCCGCGAGCGCGAGGAGGCCCGCCAGGGCGAGGGCGGCGCCGTCGCCCCAGGTCAGGCCCCGCAGCAGGCGCGGGATCGGGCGGCGGCCGCCGCTGAGGAGGTCCACCGGCAGCGCCCGGTCCTCGGACGGGCCGACGCCGACGGCCTCGACCTGCAGCCCGGCCCGGGCCAGCACGGCCAGGATCGGGTCGAGGCGGGCGCGCTTGAGCACGACGTGGCGCACCCGCAGGCCGGTCTCGTCCTCGCCCTCGACGAACCAGTCGGCATGGATGCCCGCCACCCGGAACGGCGTCGCCGCCTCGAGTTCCTGGGCCAGCACCTCCCGCATCCGGGGCAGGGCGGCGGCCGGCAGGTGCAGGCTGCGCAGGAAGCAGGCGGCCGGATCGACCAGGACGGCGACCGAGACGGCTTTCCGCCCGGTGCCCCGGATCGCCGCGAGGCGCTCGGACAGGTCGTCGCTCCCGGCGGCCAGGGTGTAGCGCCGGGGCGGCGCGCTGCGCCGGTCGATCAGGACGAGGTCCTGGTCCGCGCCGGGGGGTCCGAGATGCAGGGCGAGGTCGCTGCGGGCCGGCGCGGGGCTGGCCTCGGCCCCCACCACGCCACCGAGTTCCGCGGCCCACCAGGCCAGGGCCGCCTCGATCCTCTGCCCGGCCTCGGCCAGGCCGGCGACGTATCCGCTCAACGGAGCCTCCGGAATCGGCCGCGCGGGGCGGGGCGGCGAGACGCAATCTTTACCGTTGCGGTGGTTTCATTTGCCTTAAGTCGCGCGGGTCGCCGGCCGCCCGCCTCAACCTGCCGTGGAACCGGACCTCCCGCATGCTCTCGATCTGGGCCGCCAAGAGCCGTCCGCGCCAGCCGCGGCCCGACCGCCGCGCCCCGGGCCGCGACGGCACCGACGCCGCCCGCGACTTCCTCGACTACCTGGTGCGGACCCAGGCCCTCGACGCCGCCGGCCTCGACCAGGCGCTGGCCGCCCTCGACCGGCCGGGCCGCCGGCCCCTGCCGGTGCTGCTGACCGAGAGCGGCCTCCTGCACGAGGCCACCCTGGTGACGGCGCTGGCCGACGCCACCGGCCTCGGCATCCTGCGCGAGGACGAGGTCCCGGCCCAGCCCGTGCGGCCCGATGTCATCGACGGGGACTACGCCGCCCGGGCGCGCATCCTGCCCCTGTCCGACCGGGACGGGGACCTCGCGGTCGCGGTGGTCGACCCCTTCGACGCCGAGACGCCGGCCGCGCTCGCCCACCTCACCGACCGGCGGATCGCGCTGCGCCTCGTCGGCCCCGGCGCCTTCGAGCGGGCGCACCGGGCCGTCTACGGCGACGGCGAGGCGGAGGACGCCGACGGCGCGGTCCTCGACGGCGACCTCGCCCGGCTGCAGGACGTGGCGAGCCAGGCCCCGATCGTGCGCCTCGCCGCGCGGCTGGTGCGCAAGGCCTTCGAGCTCTCGGCCTCGGACATCCACATCGAGGCCGAGGAGGCGGATGTCCGGGTGCGCTACCGGGTCGACGGGGTCCTGGTGGAATCCGAGCGCCTGGCGAAGTCGGTCCAGCTCGCGCTGACCACCCGCATCAAGATCCTGGCCGGCCTCAACATCGCCGAGCGGCGCCTGCCCCAGGACGGGCGCATGCAGGTGGCCGACCGCGGCCACGACATCGACCTGCGCATCTCGACCCTGCCCACCGCCCACGGCGAGAGCGTGGTGATGCGCGTCCTCGACGGCTCGCGCCGGGTGGAGGACTTTGCCGGGCTCGGCTTCGACGGGGCCGCCATCGCCGAGATCGACGCGATGACGCGCCGGCCCAACGGCCTCGTCCTCGTCACCGGCCCCACCGGCAGCGGCAAGACCACGACCCTCTACGCCGCCCTGCGGCGGATCAACGGCAGCCATCTCAAGGTCGTCACCGTCGAGGACCCGGTGGAGTACCGGATGCCGGGGGTGAACCAGGTCCAGGCCCATCCGGGCATCGGGCTCGACTTCGCCGCCGCCCTGCGCTCGATCCTGCGCCAGGACCCGGACGTGGTCATGGTCGGCGAGATCCGCGACGCCGAGACCGCCCGCATCGCCGTCCAGGCCTCGCTCACCGGCCACCTCGTGATCTCGACCCTGCACACCAACTCGGCCCCCGCCACGGTGACGCGCCTCGTCGACATGGGCGTCGAGCCCTTCCTCATCGCCGCGACCCTGAACGGCGTCGTCGCCCAGCGCCTGGTGCGTCGGGTCTGCGCCGCCTGCGCCACCGAGGATGCCGCGACCCCGCAGGAGCGTATCCGCCTCGGCCACCCGGCCGAGGGCCCGCCCCTGCGCCTGCGCCGGGCCTGCGGCTGCCCGGCCTGCAACGGCTCGGGCTATCGCGGGCGCAGCGTCGTCTCCGAGGTGATGACCCTCGACGCGGAGCTGCGCGCCCTGATCTGCGCCGGGGCCGACGAGGGCGCCCTCACGGCCCGCGCCCGGGCCGCCGGCATGGCGACCCTGGCCGAGACCGCCCGGGCCAGGGTGCTGGCCGGCGAGACCACCCTCGAGGAGATCGGCCGGGTGTTCGAGGGGCAGATCTTCAAGGACCGGGTCTGATGCCGGCCTTCAGCTACCGGGCCTACGACCCGGCCGGGCGGGTGCGCACCGGGCGGATCGAGGCGCGGGGGCGCGAACGGGCGGTGGCGGACCTGCGCGCCGACGGCCTGCGGGTCTTTTCCATCGCGCCCGCCGCGGCGGGGGGCGTGCCATTCTGGAAGCGCGACCTGTTCGGGCGCGACCGCGTCGACGACGGCGCCCGCATCGGCTTCCTCAAGGAGTTCGGCACCCTGCTGGGCGCCGGGCTCACCGTCGACCAGGCCCTGCGCCTCGTACAGCGCCAGGCCTCGGCGGCGCTGAAGCCCGTCCTCGGCGATCTCCTCGAACGGGTGGTGGCGGGCGCCTCCCTCTCGAAGGCGATGGCGGCCCATCCGGCGGCCTTCCCGCGCGACATGGTCGATGCGGTGCGCGCCGGCGAAGCCACCGGCACCCTGGTCGACGTCATCGCGAGCCTGACCGAATCGCTGGCCCGGCGCGACGCGGTGCGGCGCCACCTCTCCTCGGCCATGGTCTATCCGAGCCTGCTGCTGCTGATGGCGCTCGGCACCGTGGCGATGGTGGTGGGCGTCCTCGTGCCCGCCCTCGCGCCGATGTTCGAGGGCACCGGCCGGCCGCCGCCCTTCGCGATCCGCGCCGCCGGGGCCCTCGGCGACGGCCTCGCCGCCTGGTGGCCCCACCTTCTGGCCGGCACGGCCCTGCTGGCCCTCCTCCTCGCCCGGCGCTGGAACCATCCCGGCTTCGCGGCGGCGCGCAGCCGCTGGGCCCTGCGGCTGCCGCTGGTGCGCGAGATCGTGGTCGGGGCCGAACTCGGCCGGCTCTGCCGGGTGATGGGCACCCTCCTGAACGCGGCGGTTCCGATTCCCGAGGCGGTGGCGGCGACCCGGCCCCTGGCGCGCAACCACCTGTTCCGGGCCGCCCTCGACCAGGCCGCCCGCCGGCTGACGGAGGGCGCGAGCCTCGCCTCCGGCCTCGCGCTGCTGCGCCCGCACGCGCCCTCGACCCTCAACCTCATCGCCAGCGGCGAGCAGGTGAACCGCCTCGGCCCGGTGCTGATCCACGCCGCCGAGATGCACGAGACCCGGACCCGGGAGCGCATCGACCGCCTGCTCGCCCTGCTCACCCCCCTCGTCACCGTGATCCTCGGCGGCGTGATCGGCGGCCTGATCATGTCGGTGATGGGCGCGATCCTGAGCGTGGGCGAGCTCGCGCAGTGACGCGCGCGGTCAGCGGCGGTCCCGGCCGGGAAGGCAATCTTTACCCGCCCGCCCTAGGGTTGCACCGGAACGACGACGGGGGCGAGGGTCCATGAGCGAGACGCGCACGGCAGCGCCGGCGGCACCGGGAGAGGAGGGATTCTCCCTGGTCGAACTGCTCGTGGTCCTGGCGATCATCGGCATGATCGCCACCATGGTGACGCCGCAGGTGCTCGGCTATCTCGGCCGGGCCAAGGGCGACGCCGCCAAGGTGCAGGCCAAGAACATCGCCCGCTCGGTGGAACTCTACTACCTCGATGCCGGCAGCTATCCCAATCCGCGCCAGGGGCTCGCCGCCCTGGTCTCGCCCCCCGGCGGCGTCAACTGGCAGGGCCCCTACGTGCGCGACGCCAAGGGCCTGACCGATCCCTGGGGCCGGCCCTACCTCTACCGCAGCCCGGGGCTCTCGGGCGCCCCCTTCGAGGTCTACACCCTCGGCCGCGACGGCCAGCCCGGCGGCACCGGCGAGGACGCCGACGCGTCGAGCAACTGATGGCGCGCGGCGGCGGGGAGGGCGGCTTCAGCCTCGTGGAGATGCTCGCGGTGCTGGCGATCCTGGCCCTGGCCGCGATCTCCGCCGGTCCCGCCCTCGACGCCGTGCTGCCGGCCCGCCGCCTGGAGCGCAGCGCCGAGACCCTGCGGGCGGAGATCGACCTCCTGCGCGGGGAGGCCCTGCGCACCGGCCGCACCACGCGCCTTGCCTTCGAGCCCGCCGCCAACCGCTTCCTCAGTTCCCGCCCCGGCGCGGCGCCGATAACGGTGGAGGCCGCCGTGCGGGTCGACGTCCCGCGCGGCAAGCACGATACGCCGGGCGAGATCCGTTTCCGGCCCGACGGCAGCGCCAGCGGCGGCCGCATTACCCTGGCGCGCGGACGCGCCGGCCAGGTCCTCGTGGTCGGCAGCCTGATCGGCCTCGCCCATCGGATGGAGGCCAGGCCGTGAGCGCCCGCGCCGAGGGCCAGGCGCGCCGGGCGGGTCAGGAGGGCTTCACCCTGGTGGAGGTGCTGGTGGCCTTCGCCCTGGTGGCGCTCGGCCTCGTCCTCTCCCTCCAGGTCGGCGGCAGCACCGGCGCGGGCCTCGGCCGGGTCGCGGCGGCCGAGATCGCGGCGGACGAGGCGGAGGGGATCGTCGCCCTGCGGGTGGCCGCCGGCCTGCGCCCCGGCCTGGAGCGGGGCACCTTCTCCAACGGCGAGCCCTGGACCCTGAGCGTCGGCGAGATCGGCCCGGGCCTCGGCTGGTCGCGCCTGCCGCCCCTGTGGCGGGTGCGCCTGACCCGCGGCGGCCCGGACGGGCGGCCCGTCTACGTCACCCTGGTGGCGAGCGGTTACGGTGGCTGAGCCGGCCCCCGCCCTCGCCC